>JAYSYI010000415.1:0-12703 GCA_043727665.1 Limnoglobus sp.
CTGCGACCTTGGTTAGCTCCGGGCCTGCCACGCCGCCACTGCCGCCAACGTTGTGGCAACGGACGCATTGTGCCGAGGCGTGATTGAAGAACACCTCACGCCCCTGGTCGGCATTTCCGCCGCTGAGGCTCACCTGCCAACGCCCGAGTGGGTCTTTCGGCTGGCTCGTCTCAAACTGCTTCCGGTGCTTGTCCCGCAGCTGCGATGGCGACGCTTTCAGTGCCTCGATCACATCGAGGCGAAGCTCCGGCGCGACGTCCTCCAATACGAGTTTCTCCGCCCAGGCATCCAGCAACTTGCCCGCTTCCTCGCTCTTGGTCTTCGGCAATAACGCGAACACGCGCTGACGTTCGGCGATCGTTGCGGTGCTGCTGGCCAGAGTCTCTGCGAACAACTTCGTGCCGCGTTTGGCATCGGTCAGCGCGATCCGTTCGCGGGCTTCGGCACGCACGATTGCGGAAGTGTCCGTCAGGCTCAGCGTGAGAATCGCGTCGATCGATTTCGATTTTTGATTGACCAACAACCGCATCGCGGCCACGCGCAGGTTCGGTTCTTTCTTCGTGTCGTTCGCCCACGTAATAAACTGCGATTCGTCGGCCTTCACGCCGAGTTTCAGGATCGTGCCAATCACGGCCGTTTGCAATTCGCCGTTGGTTTTCGCGAGCAGATCGGTCAAATTCGCTTCAACTACCGCACGCACGGCGGTGTCGTCTCGCTTCGGTATGACACGCCAAAATCCAGTCACGCGGTCGCGGGGCGGGGGGGTGCTCCACTCGGCGATCGCGGCGAGCGCTTCGGCACGAACGACGTTCGAAAAGTGAATGTTCGTCACGACGGCCAACACCGTTTTCGCGTGGTCGGCAGTGCCGAGTGTGAACGCGGCGCTGATGCTTCGCCGCGCGATCGCGTCGCCATCGGACATCGGTTTCTCGCCGAGTTTCGGCAACAAAGCTGCGAGTTGTGGGTACAGTTCGAGCATTGGTAAATCGTGAATCGCTCGGGCGGCTTCCGAACGCACGAACGTGTCGGCATCGTTGAGCGCGGCCGCGATTCGCTTGTCCTTGAACTGGCGTTGCACCAGCACGACTGCCAACCGCACCGCTGCGTTTTCGTCGCTGGTTTTGGCCGCCACCGCGTCGGCATCGCCGATGCGGACGAGTGCGGTCACACACGCATGACGCAGGTACATATCCGCGTCGGCGTTCTTCTTCAGCAGCGCGAACAACGGCTCTTGTGCGGCCTTGGCCTTCAACTTGCCGAGCGATTGAGCGGCGAAGAACTTCACACGCGCATTGGCATTATCGAGCATCTTCAACAGGCTCGGGATCGCTTCGGTCACGTTCGCGTCGCCGCTGATTTTCGCGTACTGCGCTTGCACCTCGGCATCGGGTTCTTGCTGCAATTTGTCGAGCAACACGTACGCAGACGGTAAGCTCTTCAGGATCGGCAAATGTGCCCATATTGCGTGAATCCGCGCGAATTGGTTCTTGCTGTCGAGCGCCGTCGTAGTCAGCTTGGCGGCCGCGTTTGCAGCCACTTTCGTGTCTTTGCTTTTGACGCGATTCATCAACTCGAACTGTGCTCGTTGCCGTGCGCGCTGGTCGGCATGGCCCAACAGTGCGATCAACTCGTCGGTGTCGCGCTTCTCGAAACCTTCCGCGAATAGCTTCTTCGTTTCCAGCACGACGGGCGATTCGATCTTCTTCGGGTCGAACAGCGTGTAGATGCGGCCACCGAGGCTTTTGCCGCTCCAATCGAGGTTGACGAAGTCCGAGATATATAGCTTGCCGTCGTAGCCGAACTCGGCATCGGTGGCCATGATCGGCTTGAAGAAGTCGTGGTAATCTTCAATCTCGAACCCGGCCCCCACGGGCTTCACGCGGAACGATTCGAGGCCGCCGTTACCGGTAAAGTTACACATCAGGAACGAGTTTTTGTAACGGTCCGCCAAGCTCGTGCCGCTGGTGAACAGGAACCCGCTCGGCCCCGTGCCGATTTTGCCAACGGGTGGCACGATGTACGCGGGCTGCCCGGCATGTTGGAGGTGCCACAGGCGTTCGGAGAACCACGGGGTGGCGGTGTGCGGCGCGATCGATTGGTACGCCATGTTCCAACCGCTTTCGCCGCCCTCGACGACGTAAACGAGCCGTGCGTGGTCGCCCTTGTCGCAATTGTTATCGTCGGCGAACAGGTTGCCGTACTGGTCGAACGCGAGTTCTTGCGGGTTGCGCAGGCCGCGATGCACGACTTCGAACTCGGTGCCATCGGGATTGCAACGGAACACCGCTCCGGTTCGCGGGCCGCTGTAGGTCGGGCCTTCTTTAGACTTCACGTGGAAGCCGCGGTCGCCGACGCTGAAGTAGAGTTTGCCGTCCGGCCCCCAACAGAGGCCGTGCAGATCGTGCCCGAGGAATGCCGCATTCACGCCGAAACCTGTCAGCAACGCCTCCGGTGTATCCGTGCCTTTTTTAAGCACCCACAGATTCGGAATGCACGTGAAATAGACATCGCCATTCGTCGCCAACACGCCTGCGGCTAAGCCATCGAGCGGGCCGTTGAACTGCGCGAGGATCTTCGATTTGTCGGCTTTGCCGGTGCCCGTTGTGTCTTCGACGACGCGGAGTTGGTCGGCATTTTTCGTGAAGAACGACATGCCCCCTTTGAACTGCTTCTCGTGCTTCTGGAACATCTTGAGGCGGTCTTCGACCGTGCGAATTTGCAGATCGTCTTCGAGCAGGAACGCACTCGAGCGGTTCTCTTGCGTGCCCGCATTGAAACGATGCTCCTCGGCCACATACACGCGGCCCTTTTCATCGAGACTGATCGCCACGGGGCTAGCCAACAACGGCTCGGAGGCAAAGAGTTCGACCTTCATGCCAGTCGGAACGCGGAAGCCCGCAATCTGTTTCTTCGCGGCATCGGTGCCATCGGCCATCTTCGGGGCGGCATCTTGTGGCGGCGTCACCGCAACGAGCGAGACCGGGACCAGCAGCAATACGACGAACAACAGCACACGATAAGCCATGTCGATTCTCGGAGAGTGAGGTACTTCGGCAGGCATTATTGTAGTGGATGCCAACGACGATAGGCAGCACGTTTTTCGCGTGCGGCCCATCGCCCGTTTTCGGTTTACTTGTCCGTTCCGGCTTTCTTCTTGAGCGCGTCTTCGAGACGCTTCTTCTGTTCCATGGTCAGGACTTCGAGCTGTTCCTTTTTCTTCTTGTCCTTTGCGACTTTGATCTTTGCGGTCATCGCATCGATATCCTCGTCGTACTTCGCATCGATTGCGTAAACCTTCGCCTTCTGCTCTTCGGTGAGGCCGAGATCCCGCCAGCCGGTGGGCAGTTGCGACTTGGACTTCGTTTTGGCAGGCGCGGGGACCGCTTCTTTCGCGTCCTTGTCGGCTGCTGGTTTCGGCGTCGTTTTGACTTCCTGGCCAACGATGCCACCCCCGATCGCGAACAGCCCGATCGCGAGCAATGCCATACGCAATTTCATCATGACGCACTTTCGAAGTAGGAACAGGTACTGGAGGCATACGCGATACTGCGTAGTCTCAGGCTGTTATCGAAACATATATGCATCGTGTTTTCAAACGAATAATTGAAAATCGTCGAAATTTCTTTATCGTCTGCCTCGCCATGGGGCACTGTCGTCGTCATTGTAGAGACGCGGTCGTCCATATTGTTTCATCGCTTCGTAGCTCTGATACGCGAGCAGCAACATAAATAGCGACATCACCGGTCCGGGTACGACGTAGAGGAGCCACCACGGCAACGAATTCGCGATGTTGCCCACCATCTCCCGCGAGCCGAAGTTCATGAGGATACCGATGATGCCGAGGACGAGCGCAACGACGAACGAGATTTTTTGGGTCTTAAAATCGGGCTGCCGCACGTTGCGAATCACTAACAGTTCGCGAAGGATATGTCCGCCATCGAACGGCCAGATCGGCAGTAAGTTGAAGATCGTCCAGAAGAGGTTCATCATGAACAATGTGAGGTAGATCGCCATCGTGTAAGCGTTGGCGCCCGCCCAGCCGAACAGTTCCTGCGTTCCATAAACGATGCCGAGCAGTGTGGCCCCGGCGGCAGGACCGGCGGCCGCGATCCACATTCTGCGGTAGGCGGACGGGCTGGTGTAGCTGGCGATCGCCATGCCGCCGAACGCGAAAAGCTCGATGCGGGCCGACGAGCCAAACCGACGCATGGCGAGCGCGTGGCCGAGTTCGTGAACGAGGATCGACGCGAAGCCACACGCCACCCAGATCAGGCCGAACTCGATGCCCTTTTGAAACCAGTTCTGGCCGAACAGCGCCATGCCGAGCCAGAAGAACGGACTGACCCGCACGGGGAAGCCGAGGAAGCGAAACCGCAAGTCGAACGTCGTCGGTTGATTGTCCAATAACACGAGTCGCCCTTTCCGAAAACAATCGAGGTACGCGGATTCGGTCTCGCGTGAATTTCTATCATATCCCCGTCCACGGATGGCTCTTATCGAAATGGCGTATCGTTACGAACTCGTGTTGAGGTCTGTCCATGTCGACGGACACCGTGAAGGTTCTCCCGAATCGTTTGCTTTCGCTGCGAGATCGCTAATACCCAGGCGATACGAATTCGGGGTTTTCGAGTCATCCGGGGTTTGGTTCGTTTAGCCGCGACGCGCAGGCTTTGCGTAGCGGAGCGCGTAGACTTCACCCATAATCAGACAATCCTCAAATGTGGGTGACGCGCACTCGCTCCGCTACGAGGACTCCGCGTCGCGGCTAATTCACAACTGGACCATGCGAACGAAGCCAATCGCGTCGCGTCTCGAAGACTCGCCACGACTGGTTATCAAGGATAATTGCCCCCGCGCAGGCTAAAGACCTGCGGCTACCAAAATAAGAAAGAATCTTCGTCGCGCGAAGTCTATGCACACACCGATATCGTTTCGCGATGGGATCCGTGGCCGCGAGAATCTTGCGGCACTGGAGCGGCACGTTGGCCCCGATGCCCATGCGATTTTGCTGCCACTGCTGACGGAGTATCTGCCGACGACGGCCGACCCGGACATGGCCGCGAACAATCTCGAACGCCTGCTCGCGCAGCCGCGGGCACGGAGTTACTTGCCGCAGTTGCTCGATGTGCCATCGCGGAACCTCGAAACGATCTTGCACCTGCTCGCGACGTCGCAGTTCTTCGCGGACACGCTCGCCATCGACCCCGATGCGCTCGAACCGCTGTTGCAACCGCCGGGGCGAAACCCGTCGACTGCGGAACTCACGACGCAGCTACGGTTAGCCGTCGAAGCTGCGACTGACGATGCGAATGTCTTGCGTGCGTTTCGTCGCTTCCGCCGTCGGCAAGCACTGCGCATCGGCATCAACGATGTCATACGCGACAGGCCACTCGAAGAAATTAGCCGCGATCTCGCACGGGTCGCCGATGCGTCAGTTGAAATCGCGATGCAACACGCATTGCGGACCACGGCGAAGAAGTTCGGCAACCCGACCACGACGCAAGGCAACCCCGCACGGCTGGCGGCGTTGGCCTTCGGTAAACTCGGCGGCGACGAATTGAACTACTCGTCCGACCTCGACTTGATGTTCGTTTACGACTACGAAGGCGAAACGGTCGGCAAACGCTCGCCGACCGCGAACAGCGATTTCTTCGCACGGGTCGTGTCGGAAATTCTGCGGCTACTCTCGTCGCATACCGATACCGGTTTTGCCTACCGCATCGATCTACGGCTACGCCCCGAAGGGCAACGCGGCCCACTCGCACGGACGTTGGCGAACACTCTGAGCTACTACGACGTGATGGGCCGCACATGGGAACGACAGGCGCTGATTAAAGTGCGGCCGTGTGCGGGCGACCCTGAACTCGGCCGCGAGTTCGTGACGTCGATCGAGCCGTTCGTTTACCGCAAGTATTTTAGCTTCTCCGAAATCAACGAAGTGAAGGCGCTCAAACGGCAGATGGAGCAGCGTGCGATCCGTGGCGGCGTCGACGATCGCGATGTGAAAGTCGGGCGTGGCGGCATTCGCGACATCGAATATACGGTGCAGTTTCTGCAACTCCTCAACGGTGGCGACCTACGGGCCGTACGGCAACGGAATACGCTACTTTCGCTCGAAGCCCTCGAAATCGCCGGGTGCTTAACCGGGAACGAAACGTACATTTTGTCCGATGCATACCGCTTTCTGCGAAAGACCGAGCACCGCTTGCAGCTTCTGTTCGACATGCAAACGCACCGGCTGCCCGACACGAGCGAGGAGTTGCGCAAGCTGGCGTTGAGGATGGGCTATGCCGAACCGGCGCGGGTTCAGGGTCGTGCCGAAGCCCACCTCGAAAGCATGTTGCGGCCCCCGCCGACATCGCTATCCGCGCAACGGCGCTCGCCGCTCGACGAGCCAACGGGGAACGCCATCGACATGCGTGGCTTACTCATCGATCCGCTCGATCAATTCCTGAAAGACCTGCAAGACAAGACGCGGCTCGACCGTGGCATTCTCGATCACTTGTTGCACCAGACCTTCCCTGATGCGGACGGCTTGGCGGAACCGGAGTCGGATTTGATCCTCGACCCCGACCCCGACGATGCGACCGTCAAGGCCGTGCTCGGACGCTACCCGTTTGCCGATGTGGCGAAGGCGTACCAAAATTTATCGCAACTCGCGCGCGAGTCGGTGCGGTTCCTGTCGCATCGCCGTTGTCGGCACTTCCTCGCGAGTATTGCGCCGCAACTGCTCCGCGCAGTGGCGGAAACGCCCGATCCCGACGAGACGTTGAATACGCTCGAAAAAGTGACCGCGTCGCTCGGTGCGAAGGCGGTGCTTTACGAGTTGTTCAGCTTCAATCCGGCCACGCTGAAACTGTACGTCGACCTTTGCGCGGGCAGCCCGTTCTTGTGCGGGTTGATGATGAACAACCCTGGCATGATCGACGAATTGCTCGATAGCCTCGTGCTCGATCAACCGCGTTCCGCCGATGAATTGCGTACCGAACTCGCGGAATTGCTACGTGGCGCAACCGACCCCGACCCGATCTTGCATAGCTTCCAGGACAAGGAACTCCTGCGTATCGGCGTCCGCGATCTCCTCGGGAAAGCGCCGATCCGCGAGACGACCGCCGGGCTGAGCGACATCGCCGAAACGGTGCTGAACGCGGTCGTCGACCTGCAAGAACCGCAGGTGCGCGCCCGTTACGGCATCCCGTCGATCACGCTAGAATGTGGCGAGGTGGTGCCGTGCCCGTACGTCGTTCTCGGCATGGGCAAGCTCGGTGGCCGCGAGATTAATTACCACAGCGACCTCGATTTGCTGCTGATTTTCCAGGACGACGGCGCGACCGTGGCACCCGACGCGGATACGCGAATCGAAGTGACGACGAACTACCACGCCTTTACCGATCTCGCACAGAAAGTGATTCAGGCGACGACGCGAAATGGCCCGATGGGGCGACTGTACGCAGTCGATATGCGGTTGCGACCGACGGGGAAATCGGGCAGCCTCGTCGTGCCACTGACGGAGTTCGCACGTTATTTCCGCGAGGAAAACAGTCAGCCTTGGGAACGCCAATCGCTCACCCGCGCTCGTGTGTTGCGCGGCGATGCGACGTTTGCCAACGAAGTGCTCGCGGCGATTCGCACGGCGATCGTCTCGCAGCCGTGGCAACCCGATGTGGTGATGGAAATTCTCGCAATGCGAACGAAACTCGAAGCCAACGGGCGTGGCAGCCTGAAACGCGCCGCCGGCGGGTTGGTCGATGTCGAGTTTCTCGTGCAGGCAATGCAACTCAAACACGGCGAAGCGTACCCGCAGATCATGCAGGCGAATGTCTGGGATGCGCTCGAATCGCTAAGGGTAACGAAGCTGTTATCGCCCGAAGATGCGGACGTGTTGCGCGACGGATATTCGTTCCTGCGATTGGTCGAGGCGAAATTACGAATGGTGGCGGATCGACCGCTGACCGTGGTGCCGGACGCGGAGGACGACCGCGAGAAGCTAGCCCGCCGATTGGGATTCGAGGCGGGCGAAGAGCTTAGCGCGGGTGTTCGATTCACGACGGAGCTAACCCGAGTCATGTCGTCGATTCGCCAGCGGTTTCACATCGATCGCTGAGTGATTACGACTTTTTCGCGCGGGGTGCTGGTGCACGGGTTGGCTTCTTTTCTTTCTCGACCTTCGGCTTCGCGGCAACGACGGGGGCGGTGCCCTTCGCGTCTTCGGCTTGCTTCAGGCAGTCTTCCGTCCACCACGGGCTGAGGCGCTTGATCTTGTACAAAATCTTCTCGCGGTCCGCGCCGAGTGCGGTGCCGAGCTTCTTCTTGAGCTTGAACATTTTGTCTTTGCGCATGTAACGCCGATCCAACTCGATTCGCCGCTCGACCATATACTCACTCCTTCAACGATACTCTCGGGGTTCTAGAATGAGTCATTTCTATATTTCTCCGCCAAGCGCGACAAGGTGGACCACGCGGTTCGTGGGCATCATTTGGGCGTTGATGACGCTTTCCGCGCTGGGTTTCGTGCTGCACTTCGGCCGAAATGCACCGTGGGCCGACGAGTGGGAAACGCTACCGGGGCTACTGAACCGCACGCCGTTACTGTCGTGGCTCTGGGTGCAGCACAACGAACATCGCCTGCCGTTGCCGCGACTGATTTTCTGGATTCTTTTTCAGCTTACGCACGATTTCCGATCCGGGATGGTGCTGCAAGTGCTGTTGCTCTCCGTTACGGCATTAGGTTTCCTGCGCCTCGCCCGTCGCATTCGTGGGCAGTCGAACATTGCCGATGCGTTCTTCCCGATTGCACTCTTACATTGGGGCCACGTCGAGAACTTCGTGATGGGCTATCAGATCTGTTTCGCGCTCACCGCTAGCGGCGTTTTCGGGTTGCTCGCGGTTATCGCCAACACGACGGAGGCGAACCGCGTGCGTTCGGGGTACATGGCCGGTGGCGTGCTGTTGTTGTTGGCCACAACGGGCGGTTCGGGGCTGGCGTTCGTGCCGCCGATTTGCGCGTGGCTGTTGTACCTCGGCTATCGCGAACGAGCGTGGGGTTTGGTAGTCATCGTAGCGATCGCGGTGGCGTATATTGGCTTCTATTTGTCGGGTTACGCTCGCCCGCCCGCTCACCCGTCGCCGAACTGGTCGCAACCCGAACGCGCGGGTGTCGTGGCCGCGCAGGTGCTCGGAATGTCAGTCGGCATGCCCGCGATGTCGAACTGGCCAATCGCGGCGAGTTACGTGATCGGCGTCGTTGCCGTTACGCTGTTTTTGCTGGTTCGCGGTGCGGATAATCGCAGCCGGTCGCTTGGGTTATTGATGCTACTTGCGGGGGCGGTGGGGCTAGCGATAGCGATTGGGATCGGGCGTTCGGGCTTTGCATCGGACACGATGGGCCTCTGGTCGCGTTACTCTTTGCTCACCGTGCCCGTGCTAGCCATCGCGTACATCGTCTGTCTGCAAGCGGGTGGTAAATGGGCACGGTTCGGCCCGATGATTCTCGTAAGTGTGGCGGTGTTGTCGCTGCCACAGAACGTGCAGTTCGGCTACGGTTGGGCAAGCAGTTACGCGGAAGACATGGACGCGATGGAATCCGATGTGCGTGCCGGTTTGCCTGCAAATGCAGTCATCCGACGCAACCGCTACCTCAGCCAACTCGACCGCGACGAGCAAATTCGCGTTGGCATCCCGCTACTGCAAAATGCGGGCATCAGTTACTTCCGATGAGAAACTGGCTCCGCAACTGGTTCCGCCCGGCGTTTCATTCGCACGAATGCCGCGAACGATTCTTCGCGATCGCATCGGCCGCCGGGAAGCCACGCGGCCTACGTTGGCTAAGCGTCGAACCGAACGGCGAACCAATATTCGCCCACGATGCGCGGGGACAAATGCACGCACTGTTACCGCTCATCGTCTCGTTCGAGCCAATCCCCGGCTCGGACATGGAAGACGTGCCCGCCGCCCGAATCCCCCGCCCCATCCTCGCGCTGTTCCGCCACGAAGGCCGCACCTGGACCACCGACGGTCGCACCATTTTCAACTTGACCGCACTACAGGCAGTCGCGATGCTGGGGTTGCGTGTCGTAGCGGACCGTGCTTGAAGCGAGTCTCGTTTCTTAACTCGTACAACAGCTTTCGTGGGTTTTTCCACGCGGTTACTCACCCTCTGGAGGTTCTCTTCCCATGTTCCGAACGGTCCTGTCTCTGGTTGCCGTCGTTGCGTTTGCGAATGCGGCGACTGCCCAATGGAAGCTCGATGCGAAGTTTGCGGTGAAAAGCCCCGACGATCTCGTCGATTTCAAAAGCACGCCTGCCCCCGAAGGTGCGCTCGTGCTGTTCGATGGCAAATCGGCCGACAAATGGACGAAGTCCGATGGTAAGTCAAAGGTCGAATGGAAGTTGAACGACGGCGCGATGGAAGGTTTCAAAGGCCACGGCGACATCATCACGAAGGAGAGTTTCGCCGGGTCGTTTACGCTACACGTCGAGTTCCGCATTCCGTACGAACCCGAGTTAAAACAAGGTCAAGGCCGCGGTAACTCTGGCGTGTACCTGCAAGGCCGCTACGAGGTGCAAGTCCTCGATAGCTACGGCATCGAAAGCAAAAACAACGATTGTGCCGCAATTTATGAAGTCGCCGCCCCATCGAAGAACGTCTGCAAAGCCCCGACGGTTTGGCAGAGCTACGACATCGAGTTCACATCGCCCGTGTTCGTCGATGGCATGAAGACCGAGCCGGTGCGTATGACCGTCACCCATAACGGCGTGAAGGTTCACGACAATGTGAAAGTGCCCGTCAACAACACCCGTGCGGGCCGTGGCGGCGACCCGAGCAAGCCCGGCCCGATCATGCTCCAAGACCACGGCCACCCCGTGCAGTTCCGGAACATCTGGCTGGTGCAGGCGAAATAGGCGATCGAAAAAGCCCCATTCCACCGATAACAGTGAAATGGGGCGGCGACTCATCATGGTGTCGGTCAAATGACTTCTCGTCGCGCGTTCCGCGATCGATTATCGGCGGATCGGCGGGCCGAGACGGCGAAGCTCACGTGGGGTCAAACCGTAATACTTGTACACTTCGGTTCGATACGTCGGCGTGTAGAAACTGGGGTAGGTCGTCGTAGTGTACGTCGGAATCAGCTTGTATTGGTCGGCCGACAGAGTCAGTACGGCAGTTTTTTTCTCGACGTTGAACTTGGCGGCCTCGAACGGAACGGTGAGCAGCTTGCCCTCATTCTCCACGATCAGATATTCCAGGTTGCCAGCGTTGTCGAACACGATGTCGTCGACCGTCCCGATCGCCGTATCCCCTTGGATCAGGATCTTGGTGCCCATCACTTGCTTGGCGCGAAAGTGGCTATGCGTCCCGTCTACCGGGTCGGCCGCCGAGGCCAGTGATGCCGTGAAAAGGCAGGCGACAATCATGCCGGTGCGCAAAAATGTTCTCATCATCTTTCGATACTCCTGAGATTTCTACCGAACGGGTAAAACCAAAGCGGTCCGCAACGATTCCACGCTGACGGCCGCCCGACCCATAACTCTTCCTTGCATTTACCGCGCCGAAATCCCGAAGTCAACGAATTGAATTGCAACGAACATCCGCATTTATACGACTTGACCAAGTCGACGCTCGCAGAATTCATCATCGCATCTTCATTGTGCGAAGATCGCTTCGCTTCGCATAATGCGAGCATACCCCTGCCTTCCGGAGTCTGTCACGTGATTCGGATCTTATCTGCCACGCTGTTGGCGTTACTCGGCGTATCCGCGTTTGCCCAGTCCCCGAAGCCAGCGGAACGCGTGCTTCCCGGAATTCAGAAGGGCGGCTTCATTCAGTTGCCGAACCAGTGGAAACTGAACCCCGTCGGGCAGCAAGTGGAAGTCGGCGATTTGCCGGTTCACATTGAGTTTCACCCGAACGGCCTGTTCGCGGCGGTGTTGCACAATGGCATGAAGGAACACGAAGTCGTGATCCTCGACCTCAACCCCGCGAGCCGCAAAATCGCCTCGCGAGTGACGATGCCGCAGTCGTTCACGGGCCTCGCGTTTGCGCCGAACGGCAAGCAACTGTATGCCAGTGGCGGCGAGTTCGACCGCGTTCACGTCTGGGATTTCGACAAAGGGCTGTTGCACAATCACCGCACCATCGGCATCGACGTGGGCAATCAACGGATGGTTGCGGGCGGGCTGACACTCGATAAAGCGGGAAAGGATTTGTTCGTGACCGCCGTGTGGGCCGACGCACTGATTCGCATCCCGCTGGAGAACCCCGAGAACAAAACGTCGATCCGCCTCACCACCACGAATACGAAGCCCGAGAAGCCGCAAGGCGACCCGCCTAGCCCGCCCGATGGTCGCCGCGAAATCGATTCGACCGTTGCCGACGAGATGGGCAAAGCGCCCGTGAAGGAGAACTCGTTCCCGTACACCGTACTCGTCGAACCCGACGGTAAGCGTGCGTTCGTCAGCCTATGGGCGAATGCAAAAGTCGCGGTCGTCGACCTCGATACAAACAAGGTGATCGCCGGTTGGGCGACCGCCGCGCACCCGACCGAGATGATCCTTTCGCCGAACGGTAAGACGCTCTACGTGGCGTGTGCGAACTCGACGAAAGTGAGCGTGTTCGATGTGGCGACCGGCGATGCGATCGAGACGATCCACTGCGGGCTGTACCCGCAATCGCCATCGGGAAACACGCCGAACAGCCTGTGCC
>JAYSYI010000416.1:0-4220 GCA_043727665.1 Limnoglobus sp.
CGCATCGACGCCGACGGCGGCATCTCCCCGCTATTGGTGGCCGCGCAGGCGTACACCGCCGCCGGTCAGAAAGAGAAAGCCCAAGCCGCCGGCGAGAAAGCGCTCAAACTCGCAGGAGACAACAAGAAGCAAAAAGAAGGCGTCGAGAAAGCGCTCAAGTCGTTCGTAGAGTAACTCGCGAATGGAATAGAATACCCCTGCCAGAATTGGTACGTATCCGCCTGGAGGGGTTCGCCGTGAGACACGTTTTGTTCGCCGCGCTGTTCGCATCGGGTTCGATCGCACTCTCGCAGGTGCCGCCGTTGCGCGGGCCGTTTCCGGGTAACCTCACCACGCCGGGCCGCTTTCCGGGTGGGTTCGGTGGCGTGACCACGGATCAATTCTTTCGCTCGAACGTGTCGCTTGCCGCGAACCAATTGCTGTCCGAAATTCAATCGGTGCGTGCGGGCATCAGCCAGAGTAATGCGCCGTTCGCCACGAAACTCTCGCTGTCGCGTCAGGCAGACATTGCCGTACGGGCCGCGCAGAATTTGACGCGGTTAGCCCAGGGAAACGCCGACCGCAACCAGTTATTGGTCGCCGATCAGTTGGTCGATCAGAGCGTCGAACAGCTACTGCAAATGATCGCGCAATCGATCGTGCCGCAACAGGGTTTGGCCGACGCGATTTCCCGTGCCCAATACGCGGATACGCAGTTACACGCTGCAATGGGCGTGGAAGGCACATCGCCCGACGACCAACTCGCCCGCCTGATTCGTTCGACATCTGCGGTGATCGATCAGAGCGAACAACTGCGGGCGCTCGCGCAAAACTTGATCGGCGGCGGCAATTTATACGAACGCCAACTGGACGTAGCGGTGCGTGGCTTCGGCACGCGATTAGACCGGATGCGACGCAACCTCGATAGCGGCGGCACGGTGTTACAAGCGGGGAACGACTACCAGTTGGCGGCGCAGCAATGGCAGATCGTGACGCAAGGTCTTTCGGCGGGAGTGAAATTGCAGCCGGCTCTGCGATTGCAAGCGGCGCGTGTCGATGGCTTGTTTCAAAGCCTCGGCGAGCAACTGCAACAAAGTGGCAACCCCGGAACGCTGCCGTTGCCGAACCCTGGCTTCGGCTTCACGCAGCGCGGCATTTTTGCCGTCGGGGCGGGCGAAGGTGGCGGGCCACGGGTTCGCGTGTACTCGGATTTACGCGGCGCACCGCTGTTCGATTTCTTCGCCTACGATCAAAATTTCCGGGGCGGCGTTCGCGTCGCGGTGGCCGATATTAACGGCGATGGCATCCCGGATATTATCACCGCACCGGGTGGCGCGCCACCGGGCACGATCGGCATGCCGCCGTTCATTCGCGTCTTCGACGGGCGGACGATGCGGCTCGCCTCCGAGTTCCTGGCGTACGACCGCAACTGGACGGGTGGCGTGTTCATTGCCGCATCGGACATGCAGCGAAATGGCCGTGCGATCGTCGTCACGGGCGGCGATGTCGGGGCCGGTCCGCACGTGCGAGCATTCGACATTTCGAGCGGGAAGGAACTCGATAGTTTCTTTGCGTACGACCAAAACTATCGCGGTGGCGTGCGGGTCGCAATCGGCGATGTCGATGGCGACGGCCTGCCGGACATCGTCACCTCGCCTGGCCCGCAGCACGAGCCGCGCATCCGCGTGTTCAGCGGAAATAACCGCCGCATTCTCGCCGATTTCCTCGCTTACGACCGCGACTGGACGGGCGGCTGTTTCGTCTCGACGGCGGATTTGACAAAGAACGGGCGTGCGGAAATCCTCGTCGGTTCGGATGTCGGCGGGCCGGGAATCGTGCGGGTGTTCGATGCCCTCCAAGGGAAAATGCTCGGCGAAATCGCGCCGTATCCATCGAAGTTCCGCGGCGGCATCCGCGTGGCCGCCCACGATGTCGACGGCGACGGCGTCCTCGATGTCATCTGCGCGCCTGGGCCAGATTTCGCCGCACCCGTCCGCGTCTTCAGCGGCGTCAATTCGAAGCCACTCGGCGAGTTCTTCCCGTTCGAAGTCAACTTCGGCGGCGGCGCATTCGTCGGCGGCAAGTGAGTTTGTGACTCCGGGAAATCGTGTGTGGGTTAGCGAACCCAAAGCCCACGGACGAACGTCCGTGGGAAGTCCGTCACTCACCACTAACCACTTCTACACGAAGTCACTTCCGCGTTAGCCGACAAATACCCCACCCGTGAAACCGCTGAGTGCATCGAAATCGAACTGCGTGGCCGGCGTGCCACCCACTCCAATATTCTTGCCCAAGTAACCCGTCACGCGGCTACCGGCCCCGCTACCGGAGCCGACGACGAGGTCGGCTTTCGTGTCGCAGTCGAGGTTCTTGACGGCGACACGGATGCCGCCACGACTGTTGACATCGCCACCGAAGAAGTTTGCCAAATTCACATATTGATTCGTCAGCAAACTCTTGCCGTCGAGCACCAATACTCGCGGCCCGCCACCGGGGCCACCCCCAGCGATGAGGTCTGCGAAGCCATCGCCGTTAATGTCACCCGCCGTGACGAAGATGCCATTTCGCAAGGCCTGCTCGAAGGCGAAGAAGTCACCGATGATCTTCACCGGCGTCGTCGCAAGAGACTTGCCATCGAACGCCGCGACCCGTGGCCCGCCACCGAAACCGGCGACCACGATAAGGTCGGCGACGCCATCGCCCGTCATGTCGGCAATCGCGGATCGTGCCCCGCCACGGAAGTTCGGATCGTCGATCCCGAAGAACCCCGCGATCTTCGGGAAACTGGCCGCGCCACTGTAAATATCCACTCGCGGCCCGCCACCCTCATCCGGTGTGATTGCGAGATCGGGAATGCCATCACCCGTGACATCGCCCGCCGAAACATAGACGCCGCCTTTGAACGAAGCCTCAAACGGCGCGACATCGAACAACACCGCTTGCGATTTGCCATCGAGAATCACGACGCGCGTCGCGATCCCTGGCCCGGTGCCGACGATAAGGTCGGCGACACCATCCCCATTGAAGTCCGCCGCCGCGGTGCGAACGCCACCCGTGAAGCCCGCGAATGGGGTGATGGTGAAGCGCACGGTGCCATCGGGATTGAACAGCGTCACGTTGCCACCACCGGCATCGGCACCAACCCCGAATTGCGTAAACCCAACGAGCGTGGGTTTCGCCGTTGTTGGCGGCACCACCGGTGGAACAACAGGCGGAACGATCGGGGGTACGACGGGCGGAACCACTGGAGGCACGACGGGTGGAACCACCGGCGGCACAACGGGTGGTGAGGTCACCGTCACGGTGAAGGTATCGGTCGCTGTACCGCCGTTACCATCCATAACCGTGAGGGTAATCGTCGAAATCCCCGTTTGCCCGCTCGTCGGTGTCAGTGTCACATTGCGGCTTCCCGCTACGCCACTGATCACGATCGAGGCATTTGCAATCAGTGAAAGATTGGACGAGGTTGCCGACACTATGAGACTGCTTAACGGCGTTTCTGCGTCGTTTACAGCAAATGCGATCGGGCCGAAAGGCGTATTCGAAACACCGCTCTGATTGCCGACATCCGAAATCGTGGGCGGCGTATTCGGCGGCAGGTCGTCGCTGGTGATAGCGATGTTCTGAGTGGTGGTCGCGCCGAGGGCGAGGTTCGAAGACGGATTCGAAATCGTGAGTGTCGCCGTCTCGACGGGTTCGACCAGCGTGTCGTTGACCACAGCGAACGCCGCCGACCCCGTCGTCTGGCCGCTCAAGATCGTAATGGTGGTGTTCGACAGGGAGAAGTCGCCCGCCGTGATCCCAGCCCCCGTTACGCTGATCGTCACGGTCGCATCGCCGATTACGGGCGAACTCGTGGTGACGGTCACGATGATGGCGGTCGATGCTGCCTCGGTCCCCGCATTCGCGCTGACCGATAGGTTGACGGTCGGCACGTCGTCGCTGGTGATGGCGATGGTCTGGCTGGTGGTAGCACCCAAGGCAATGTTCGCGGATGGGTTCGAGATGGTCAGGGTGGCCGTCTCGACGGGTTCGACCAGCGTGTCGTTGACCACGGTGAACGTGACCGTGCCGGTCGTTTGGCCGTTCAGAATCGTGATCGTGGCATTCGACAGCGTGAAATCGCCGGCGGTGATCCCCGTACCGGTGACCGTGATCTGGACAGTCTGGTTACCGATGACTGCGGCGCTCGCGGTGGCGGTCACCGTAATGACGGTCGCACCGGCCTCGGTGCCTGCATT
>JAYSYI010000417.1:0-12684 GCA_043727665.1 Limnoglobus sp.
CCCGTGTTGCCTTCCTGGATGAGATCGAGGAAGCTCAGGCCGCGGTTGCGGTACTTCTTCGCGATGCTCACCACGAGACGCAGGTTACCACCGGAAAGTTCGCGTTTGGCATGTTCGTACTCGGCGAAACGCTGTTTCATGATCTGAACGCGACGGCGAAGCCCGGCAGGCTCTTCGAGCGTGATTAGCATTAAGTCCTGGAGTTCCTTTTCCAAGTTCGCGCGTTCTTCCTTGGCCGTACGGTTGCCACGCAGCGATTGCACGGCGCGTTCGAGGTCGTCCATCCGCTCGCTGATTTGCTCCAACTTCTTCATCAGCGGCTGAACTTTTTGCGTGCGAATCGAAAGCTCTTCGACCAGCGTGACGGTCTTACGGCGTCGCGATTTCAACTGAAGGCGAATCTGCTCTTTGTCTTTTTCGAGCGTGCGTTCGTCGGTCAACCGGTTGAAGTCGTCGACGTTGTATTCCATCAGCGGTTCGAGCGTCCGCAGGTTGTGCGGCATTCGCTGAAGGATTTTATCCTTCTCGAGGTTCTCAGTCTGCGAAACCTTGATCGTACGATCGAACGGCAGATCGCCGGACTGCACGCGCTTGAGCGTTTCGAACACGTTACGGAGGGCGTAATCGCATTCGAGAACTTTGCGGCGGAAGCGTCGGCGCGTGACTTCGATTTTCTGTGCGAGTGAAATTTCGAGGCGACGATCGAGGAGCGGGATCTCGCCCATCTGGGTGAGGTACATCCGGACGGGGTCATCGATGTGACGGCCATCGCCCTCGTTGTCGGAGAAGGTCGGTTCTTCGCCACCGGTGGTTGCGACGACCACTTCTTCGACAGGGCGGGCGGGTTGTTCGTCGCCATCCTCGGGGTCGATGACGTTGATACCGTTCTGTTCCAGTTGCTCGAGAATATCCTCGAGCCGACCGGCATCGGACGTTCCTTCGGGGAGAGCCTGGTTCACCTCGTCGAAGGTGAGCGACCCCGATTGCTTGCCGCGCTCGATGAGCACTTTCAGCACGTCTTCGGTTTTGTCGTCCATGCCTAACCCTCCCGTACCATACTTCGGCTCGGAGTCGGAAGACTCCGAACGGGGCAAACGGAATGCAATCATGATGACCATCCCTGTCGTTAGCTACTTCTTCGGTTTATCGCGATTCTGCAACCGTCGAAGTAGTTCGATTGCGGCAGCATCGTCCGTGCCGACCGCGTTCAACTGGTCCTTCACCGACTTCGTGTCGGCATCGACCCGTTGTTTCCCAAAACCTGCGATGACCTTCTTAAAGTACAACTGCCGGTCGGGAATGCCACGTCCGACTTGTTGAAGATCCATCGCCACCGACGCGAGATCGGGTCGGTCGAGCAATCGCACCCGCAGGCCGTCGAGGTCGGGGGGAATACCCATATCGTGGAGAGCGTACAGTTCGATCAGCATCCGTTTCAAGCCCGAATGGGAAACGAGTTCCGCTGGGGCATGGTCTTTCGCATCGGGAACGAGTCCCGGCTCCGCTAGCAATATCTGCAACAACTGGCGTTCGAGCACCGGTGCCGAACCCGATGGTTTGCCTACGATTACTGGCGTTTCTGGTGTTAAAATCCGTGCCGCCGCAGGCATGACGGGTGTCGCACGACTCGCGTTACGCTGCTCCTGTTTGCGCCGTTCGACCTGCAATTCCTTCACCCGCGAACGCACGACTTTTAACTCGATACCCATCCGGTGTGAAAGCCGCGTCAGGATCAATTCCTGTTTCAGTTGCGCGGACTGGTTCGGTACATTCGGAGCCATCGCGATTATGCCGAGAATCGCATCGAGCATTCGCCGCGTCGTTTCGATGTTCGGATTCGGATTCTTCGCGAACAATTGATTCAGTTTGAAATCGAGCGCATCGACCGCGTTGAGCAGCACCTTTTGGAATATCTCTTTCCCGTCGGGTTTCGATAGCAAATCGGCAGGGTCGAGGCCTTCGGGCAGGGTCGCAATCGCGAGTTCGACATCGTGGCTGATGAAAATCTCGAGTGCGCGATCAACGCCCGTGTTGCCCCCTTCGTCGGCATCGAATAATAGCACGACTTTGTTCGCGTAGCGTCGAAGTTGCGCGACGTGGCGGGCATTCAGTGCCGTGCCCATCGCCGCAACGATGTTCGGAATCCCCGACTGATGCGCCATCATCACATCGGTGTAACCTTCGACGACGGCAAGGAAACCCGCAGTCGCCCCGGCGTGCCGTGCGTGATCGATACCGAAGATCAGGTCGCTTTTGCTAAAAAGTGGCGTATCGCTGGAGTTGTAATACTTCGGGCCACGGGCGGAGTATGGGGAATCGGGCAGGATGCGCCCGCCGAAGCCGACCGTCCGCGATTGGACATCGCGAATCGGGAACATGACGCGATCGCGGAACCGGTCGTAAAAACCGCGGTTTTCGTCGCGTTTGGCGATCAATCCGACTTCTTCGAGCAAGTCAGTCGAGATACCTTTTTGGTACGCTTGCTTCGTAAGCCAATCGCCGTCGATGGGCGCGAAACCGATGCCGAACTGGCGCACGGTCGGGCCGGACAGATGCCGCGAGCCGATGTACTTGCGGGCTGCGAGTGCGATTTCGGATTCGAGTAGGCAAGCCTGATATTCCGCCTGCGCCCAACGCATGACCTCGAACAACTGGATCTTGTGGTGATCTTGCGGGGAAGCCTCTTCGAGTGCGATGTTCGCGCGACGTGCGAGGATTGCGAGTGCTTCCTTGAAGCCGACTTTCTCGTATTTTTCGATGAAACTGAAGACGTCGCCCTTCGCCCCGCACGCCCAGCAATGGAAGTTCTGGAACTTACGGTCAATTTGCATCGAGGGGCGGGTGTCGTTGTGGAAGGGGCAGATCGATTTGTGGACTTTTCCGTTCGTGTGTATGGGCAAATAGTTGGAGATGACATCGAGTATGTCGCTGGCCGCCTTCACCTGGTTTTTGAGTTCCACAAGATCGCGGGGCACAAATCACCTATCCAGCAAGGGCTATCACAAATCGAACGACCGCACGCTATATCAATGTACAGCGTCCGGGCTTTCGGGTGAGTCGGCGTGGGTCGAAGCGGGGAAATCGGCGTGGCAGGTGTGCGTGTAATCCGGACGATAGTCGTCGTTGCACGAATCCGTTCGTGCTGCAAAAATTATAATCGTCGGATGAGCGTCGTCAAGTTAGGTATCTTCGCTCCGAATGGTCTGGCTTCCCATCGCGATCGAGCCAATTGTTCCTGCCACGCGGAATAGGCAGGTATTGATCCGCGTCAAACTCGCGCTTCAACCGGGTTCAGCCCACGATGTGTAGGAGAAGCGAAGCGCGGGGCACGGCGTGTCGAATCCTATCGCAATTTTAAGAATGTTCGCGCCGTTTTGAGACAGAGATGGATCATCAGGATTAGACTACCTTATCCTGTTTCGTGCGGTATCTTGTTACACATCCGGCTATTTGCTTTCCGTTAATGAGGTCTGCCATGGTTACGGCGACTTGTCCCGAGTGCGATCACGTGCAAGAGCGACCCACAGATACGACGGCGGAACTCCGCTGTATGATCTGCGGCATTATGTTCGCGTTACCGATCCTATCGCAGGTGAAGCTTCAGAAAACGCTGCCGTCCAACGACGACCTGCCAACGATCAAACCGATTAAAAAAACGGAGTCGACGCTCGGGTTGGCTGCGGGCGAAAGCGAAGACAACAAGCCATCGAAGTCGCTGAAGAAAGCAAAATCGTTCGACGAACATCAAAACGAACCGCGTAGTAAGAAGAAAGAGCCGGCCAAATCGTCGGCGACGCGCAAGCGACGCGATACGGGCGATGACGATGCCCCACGTCGCGGGTCGAGAGGATTGAACGCATCGGGGATGCGGCTCATGATCGGCATGATCGTTGCGGGCGCATTGTTCCTCGGCACCGTCGGTACGGGAGCGTGGTTCCTATTCGGGAAGAGCAAAACGCCCACGGTAGCGACGGCTCCGCCGAACTTCGTCCCTCCGATGAACGTGATGCCACCGATGAACGCGGCACCCGTGCCGATCGACGTTCCGGTAGTCGAGAAGCCAGTGTCGGTTAAAGTTGTGCCGCCTGTCATTCCGCGCAAGAATGTGCCGTTCGTCAACCCGTTGCCGGACCCGCCGGTGCCCGTGAAGCCGGAACCGGTGGTGGAAGTCGTGCCGTTTATTCGCCCTCCAGAGAAAGTGATGGCCATCACGCCGACGCTGGCCGTCGATGGTGCGGAAGTAAAACTGCCCGGCACAGCAGATCGCGTCTGTTATGGTGGCGGTGGCCGATTTGTGATTTTCCGCATTCCGAGTGTGAAACAGATTGCTGTGCTCGACTTGTCACTCGGTAAAGTGGCGAAGTACATACCACTTGCGGAAGACGGGGCGATGATTGCGGCCGGGATGAACAAACTCTACACGTACAGTCCAAACGCGGCCGTATTTCAGCGATGGGATTTGATCACGTTCGAGAAAGAAGCCACGGTGCCGAACCCGTTGGGCGGGGCACCGAAACAGATCCTGATGGGAAACGCAACGGACGGTCCGCTCTACATTGGTGGCCAAGGAATTAACAACCAGAAACACTTCGGTTTCTTGGATGGACGTACGTTCAAATCGGTCGAACTCGCGAGTACGAACATGAGCGGACCTGCGATTTCCGACTGGTATCCGCCGACCGTTCGTATCTCCGGTGATGGCCGCGTCTTCAGCTGGTGGAGTTCGGGACTTTCTCCGTCTGGGTTCAGCAGTTTTGTCATCGGGAACACGGAAGCGAAATCCTATAGCCAACACACGTCTGTCGGGCCGATTCTGCCAGGGCCGGATGGCACGCTCTTCACGGGTGCGGGCGTGTATACGCCAGAACAGAAAAAACTCGACAACTCAAGCGGTGCGTATTCGTACTCGTTCTACCCCCCGATTCCGCCTGCGCAAGGTCGCGCCTACGTTCATATTTCCAATGAACGTCCGGGGACCGTCGAGAAGACATCGAATCGCATCTCGTTGAAAATAATCGGCGATGATCGACCGCTCGTTTCGCTCAACAATGTGAAAGGCCTCGAACTCAAAGCAGACAACAACAACGCAAGCCCTGGTGCCGGTCTGCCACTGTACGACCGCGTGTATCTCGTCCCGAACGCGAAAGTGCTCGCTGTGCTCGCTGCGACGGGCGACAAGGTGTACTTGAATGCGTTCGATCTCAAAGCCGTTTTGAACAAATCGGGCACGGACTTTCTGATCGTCGTCAGCCAGCCACCGAGTGCCGTGCTCGACAAGACGTATCGCTACAAGCCCGAGGTGCTTTCCAAAAAGGGCGAAGTGAAATTGAAACTCGAAAGCGGCCCCGACGGCATGAAAATCGATGGCAACGAGATCGTCTGGGACGTGCCGAAATCGCACCCAAAGATCGCCGACGTGATTTTGACTGTATCGGATAAATCCGGCCAAGAGACGTTCCACACGTTCACCATCGCGGTGAACGAGAAATAGCGTTGCCCCTAGGCGATGGACCATCCCGTCAGGCTTGTATTTCCACGGGATTCAGCCCAACGACGTGCATGAGAATTCCGAAGATCTGATCGACCTCGGCAATTATGTATGTTCGGGTATCGATAATGAATTCGGATTCGCGGAGCCGGTGGAATCGCCAGTTGTCACCGGTGGTAACGACACCGTAGACCGTATCAATGATGTTTTTGGCTTTTTGATTGAACCGAAGCGATGCGACCATTTCGGCCGCTAATTGTCCCTGGCCGCTTGGGATGCTCTCATTTTTCCCTTCGACGAGTGCCAGAATCGGTGCCATCAAGAACGACACTTGCGGGCCTTTGCCGATCAGGAAATCGACGACTCCAGACAGTCCGGACTCTTTATCGAATGTGAAATCGACGCCAGAAAACACGCAGATCGTTCGGCGGCCCCGAAGCCACAATTCGCCGAGAACGGGGGCGATCAGCCACTCGGATCGGGCCTTTTCGGTGTTCACACTCAAAGCGAGTTCGCCGAAGACATCCAGATTGCGACGAACTTCCGCGCCCACATCGACGGGGCGAACGCCCGCAAACAGCGGTTCGCTCGTGATCAGGTTTAACCCGAACTGCTCTTGCGCCGATTGCAGCGTGAAGTTGCTGAATGCCATACTGCACCTTTGATTATCCACTGACTGTGCTGACAGTTCTATCGTATCTGGTTTCCGCCGGTGAACGAGAAGTCGCGATACTGCTACCGCAATCGGCTACCGGGTGTAGAATTGACTTCAGACGAACAACCGGTTGCCATCCACAGGCTCGACGATGCCACGCGACTATTACGAAATTCTCGGAGTCTCCCGTTCTGCCACGCCCGATGAGATCAAGAAGGCGTTTCGCAAACTCGCGCAAAAATATCACCCCGATAAGAACCCCGGCGACAAGCAAGCCGAGGCGACGTTCAAGGAAGTGAACGAAGCGCACGAGGTGCTTTCGGACCCGAAGAAACGCGGTTCGTACGATCAATTCGGCCACACCGGCCCGCAGATGAGCGGCGGCTATCCCGGCGGTTATCCCGGCGAGCCGAACGGCTTCCCTAGTTGGAACGGTGCTGGCGCACCTGGCGGACGCTTCGACCCCGCTGCGGCAGAGGATCTCTTCAAACAATTCTTCGGCGACCGCGACCCCGGGCCGGGCTTCGACCCGAACGAGCTATTCGGCAAGCAAGGCCGGCGCGGTGCGGGAACGCGCACGCGGCCGCAGGAAGATGTCGAAACCGAAGTCGCGGTGCCGTTCCTGATGGCGGCGGCGGGCGGCACGCTCAACCTGAGCATCGGCGGGCGCAAGATCGATGTCAAAATTCCCGCAGGCATCGACGACGGTAAGAAACTCCGCGTACCGGCGGCGGCCACCGGTTCCACCGATGTTTACTTAATCGTGAAGATCGAATCGCACCCGTTCTTCACCCGCGACGGCAACGATATCCTGCTCGATGTGCCGCTGGATATTTCCGAAGCGACACTCGGCGCGGCGGTCGAAGTGCCGACCGTGGGAGGGGATCGTCTCACCGTGAAAGTGCCCGCCGGTACGTCGTCCGGTACGCGATTACGGCTGCGTGCAAAGGGCATTGCGGGCGGCGATCAATATCTCGTGTTCCAGATTGTCGTGCCGAAGACGCTCGACGATGCGAGCCGCGAGTTGATCGAATCGTACGCCAAACTCAACCCGCCGCACTCCCGTTCGACACTCGCTTGGGCGTGATGACACCACGACTGCTGTTCCCGCCGACGCACCGCCTGAAATCGCCGGAGGATTTCAAGCGAGTCTACGACCGCAAGCGATCCGTCAGCGATGCGAACCTCATCGTTTACGCCTGCGAGAACGCACTTCCCCACGCGCGGCTCGGCGTGTCGGTCTCGAAGAAAGTCGGCGGCGCGATCGTGCGGAATCGCTTCAAACGACTGTTCCGCGAGGCATTCCGATTGTTGCAACACGAACTCCCGCCCGGCATCGATTACGTGCTGATTCCTAAACTGCCCGCACGCGATCTCGGTTTGGAGCCGATCCGCGAATCGCTGTTGGCACTCGCGGTGCAAGTTTCGAAGAAGCTGACAAAGCCACGCGCCGAGGTGGCCCCGTGATCCGCTGGTTGTGGCACGGCCCCGCACTTTTGGTCGGCGGCATTCTGATACTTAGCGTGCGCGGGTACCAGTATCTCATCCGGCCGTTGCTGCCGCCGACGTGCAAGTTCCAGCCCGGTTGCAGCGAGTACTTCGTGCTGTCCGTAAAAAAGTACGGCCCGCTCGTCGGCGGTGTGAAAGGCGTATGGCGCGTCTGCCGTTGCAACCCGTGGTCCGCTGGCGGCGACGATCCACCGTAGATGAAAGAATCGGCATGTCGAATCCGACTCGCATTATTTGCACGCCCGCCGATGCGGTTGCGGAGCGTATGCTCGAAACCGTGATCGTCGAAGGTCGCACGTTTATTCTCGAACGCCCGTCCGGTATCGAGTTAGTTTTCAATCACCCGATCGTGCTTTCGACGTATGCGACGCATGAATACATCCCGTACTGGACGGACCTGTGGGCCGCTGGGCGGATGCTGGCTAAAGTCGTGCTTCGCGAAACGTGGGAGCAATCGCCGTCACCCCTGAAGGTACTCGAAATCGGTTGCGGCCTCGGCCTCGGTGGCATCGCGGCATTGGCACGCGGACTTCACGTGACGTTCTCCGACATTGATGAAATGGCGGTGAGGTTCGCCACCGCAAACGCCGAACGCAACGGCTTCAGCCAGTTCGCCGCGTTGCCGCTCGATATGCGTTCGCCACCCGAAGGCGTGACATTCCCCGTGATTATCGGTTCGGATCTGATGTACATCGAAGCGATGGTCGAACCACTCGCCGCATTCATCAAGGCCACGCTCGCGCCGGGTGGCCTCGCGCTGATTACCGACCCGGACCGCGAATGTGCCCGAAGTTTCCGCTGGCGTTGCGGCGAAGCCGAACTCGACGTGGAGCCGAGTTTCATCCGCGCCGGCGAACCCGGCGGCGAACGCACGAAAGGCACGCTCTACCGCATCCGCCATATGAGCTAAGTCGATGAAGTTGTGCTCCCAACGGATTTATCACTCAACCGCCTTCTCGTTCAGCCCGACACGAACCGTTGCCATGTTTTTGCCGGACCGTCAAACAGAAGTCGAAAGTGGTTGAGAAGGTTTCGCCCGACAATGCCGTGAGGTTGATCGATCACTGCATACCGGCCCTGAAAACGACCGCCGTGAAATGACACCTCCAACTCGACCGATTCTGCCAAACGGATGCTACCGCCGAACCATGCGAGTTGAACGCTGTCATTGGGCTGCGGCACCAGCCCTAACTGCTCGACGGCCCAGCGTGGCAACAATGTGACGTCGGCCCCAGTATCGACAAGGACCAGTACCTTTGGAATTGACATATCTCGCCCATCGAGTGTCCGCAAAGTGAGCAAGGCGACAGGAGCGGGCGGCTGATAGTGCTGATCGTCGTAGGGCGTCACGATTCCTCTCCCCAAGCAACCTTCATTTCGAACTTCGTGGCGTCTGCCGGATTCGCGAGTCGGAAGCCCGCTTGGGCGCGTTCGAGTGGGGTGTCGTTGCCGGGGACGACAATGTAAACGATTTTCCGTTCGGGCAAAACGACGCCCGCAGGAAGCCGTATTTGGCCATTCTCGATGACGCCTTCAAAAGTAGTAACAGACATGACATCTCCCAGTGTGTGTAACAACACCAACGATTTTAGCCGATACGAGTCCGTAGGAAATCCCGAACACGACTCACACGGGTTGGAGCACGTGCAGTTGCACGGAGGTGACGATATCTTTGACGGCAATGCGGTAGTCGTTCATGTGCGGGGCTTGCAGGTGGACTTTCAGTGCGGCGAGGTCGGCCCATTTCTCGACGACCGTCAGCGTATTTTCACGAAGTGGCGGTTGCACAGCCAGCCCCGCCCCGACGTCGATGGCTGCTCCGTACTCGATGCAACCGTTCTCCGCACGAACGAGTGGCGCGAGTTTGTGGAACACTTCGAGGAATGCGGCTCGCGTACCGGGTTTGATCTCGATCGTTGCGATCACGTGAATCATGTGTGCACCTGTGGTGAGAATTCGAATGCTGTCATGATAAGCGCTTCGCCACATGGCCGACAAATATCGCGGCCACTTACTTGGCACCTCGGATTCGTTTCAGTGCGGTGATTGCGTGATTGCGAACGGTTGCGTCTTTGTCTTTCGTTGCGTTTTGTAACGCGGATTCTGCAGCGATTGCGGGCGTTCTGATTTTGGAGAGTCCGAGCATACTTATTCGATAGCTGCGGTGGAATCGCCATCGGCCCGGGTTCCTGTGGCCCAGAACGCCAGCCGATCCGACGGCGGTGGCGAGCCTTTGACCCCGCTGACGTTGCGGAGAAAGCGAACCGAGCCATCGCCGTACAAATGGTTCGCACCTCCGATGTGAAAGCTGGAAGGATCGTCGGTACCGCCGTCGTCGGATTGGTTGTTGGTGGCGTTAATCCAATTCGAATGCATGAGGCCGAAGAGATCGGTGTCGTAATCCATCGTCGGGTTGATCGGGTAAACCGGGTTCTTTTGCCCGAGCCGCATCCGTGCCCCGGTTAACGCACCCGCCCACGTTCCTTGTGTGATGCCACAGGCCCGTTCGGCAACGAGTGCCGTATGGCTCGTGCCATCGGTGATGTCTGTAATCCGCGTCTTGCTGTTGCGATAGAAACAGCCGTGAAACTGTCCGTAACTATCCCCGGTGGTTACTTCCGTTTCGTCGCCGCCAACGAAAGCCGCGTAACTACACGGCGCGGCCATGATGCCAGTTAGCGGCACGCCGCCCGGCCCGTACACCGGGAAGGTTTCCGTTTGAATATCCGACGGGCACGAGTAAATCTTGATCTTCTGGCTGAGTAACGCAGAGGTTGTGACCGGTAGATTCCGGTTCGTCTGCGACTGAAACAAGTTGCCTTGCTCGATGTACGGCAAGATGTGGAACGACCAACCCCAACCGGGGCTGACATCGCCACCCGGTGCCGCAATCGCTGTGAATCCCGCCGGAAATACCAAGTTGGCATCGTGGTAACCGTGTAACCCCAGCCCGATCTGTTTGAGGTTATTCGTACAACTAATGCGCGCGGCCGCCTCACGCACTTTCTGAACCGCAGGCAGCAAGAGGCCAATCAAAATGGCAATGATCGCAATCACCACCAGCAACTCGATAAGGGTAAAGCCGTGGCGAATCCGATTCATGTTTGACGCTCTTGGGGTGAATTATGGCGTGTGATTTTGCAAAGCAACTGATGTGCCAACAGGAAACACCTGAATTGAGAGCGTACCGGAGTAGAACGCGAACGACTGTGGACAATCGCTGGCCACCCGTGTCTAAATTTTGCACGCGAATATTCGATAACATGTACGTGGCTGAGACCATTTCGCGATCGACGTTTAGCCGCGCCGCGAAGGCTTTGCGTAGCGAAGCGCGGGACGTAAACACGCGAGAATTTGCATTGTCATCCGATACACCGTGCCCGCGCTTCGCTCCGAAGACTTCGCGGCGCGGCTAAACGAGACTCACGACGTCGGATCGTCTTGGGTTGCGGCTCACTGTTTTCCGTGATTGATGTTACTTCGCCCCGAGTTCGCTGCGGAATGCTTCCAGTTTGACTTTCATGGTTACGAGATCGGCTTGATGTTTCGGCATCGCGGCCAAGTTTGTGCGCTCTTCAGGATCGGCCTTCAGGTCGTAGAGTTCGAACTCTTCGCGGTAGGTGTATGGCGGTTCGTAGTAGTGGATGAACTTGTACTGCTCGGTGCGGACGCCACGATGTTTGTTGACGTTGTGCGAGGGGTCGGGGAATTCGTGATACTCGTAATACCAGGCATCTCGCCATGGCTTCACGTTGTCGGTGGCCTTCGGCGTCGCGATGATTTCCGTGAGGCTACGCCCGTGCATCGCGTTCGGATACGGCAGCCCTGCGAGGTTCAAGATCGTCGGAGCGATATCGACGTTAATTGCCATCTCTGTGGGTGTTTGCCCGGCTTTCACTGTCTTCGGGTAGCGAACCAGCATCGGCACGCGGATACTCGGTTCGTGCATGAAACGCTTGTCAAAACGCTGCCATTCGCCAAGGAAAAAGCCATTGTCCGAAGTATACATGACGGCGGTTTCGTCGAGACGATGTTTGTCTTCGAGTGCTTTCAACACTTTGCCGACATTGTCGTCGACACCTGTAATACATCGACAATAATCGCGAATCATTTCATCGTAGTTCTTGGTGTCCGGATACTGCCCAAACATGTTGGCGGCTTGCAAGAATGCTCGCGGTTTGCCCGCACCGGTATCGTCCCAGAGTGCCGGTTTTTTGATGACGGCATCGGCGTACAAAGTCTTGTAACGTACGGGTGGGTTCCATTGCCGGTGTGGAGCTTTGAAGAACAGAAACAACGCGAATGGCTTGGTGCCGCGGTCGCGGTTCATCCAGGTGATCGCGCGTTCAGTGGTGATATCATCCATCCAACCTTCGTATGGTTTGTCTGGGCCGATCGTGCCATCGGGTAAGCTCTCGGCGATACGGGCGTTCTGGTAGGTGCCCTGTCCCGTGAAGCCGAAATAGTAGTCCCATTTCCGATCGCGAAAGTTCCCCGGCACGTGCGATTTGCCGACGAATCCGACTTCGTAACCATTCTCTCGGAGTACGTCCGGCATCCAGGTAATGCCCGCTTTCAGCTTCGAGCCCATGTTGTCGATCACGCCATTCGCGTGCGAATACAGCCCGCTCATCAACGTTGCCCGGCTCGGCGCACACAGCGAGTTTGTTACGAACATATTTTTGAACGCCGCACCCTCCTTGCCGATGCGATCCATGTTCGGTGTCTTGAGAAACGGATGCCCCGCCCCACTCATAAAGTCCGCACGCTGGTCGTCGGTCATCATCACGACGATATTCGGCCGCTTACCAGCATCCAACGCCGATGCGCTGGAAGCAAATAAAAGCCACGCAAAAAGAACGAGACAGCGATTCGGCATGTTAGCATTTCGAGTGAGAATCGAGTTCGGGAGAGCACGTAGTATGGCCAAAGTGAAGTTGTCGCGTCAAACGTTTTCGACATCGACACGTAATCGCAAAGTCAAGAACTTTTTGACGATATGACGTAAGTCGGAATTTGTGTCGCGCACAAA
>JAYSYI010000418.1:0-4209 GCA_043727665.1 Limnoglobus sp.
GTACATCGGTTGCGGATCCCCCGCCATGTTCGTCACGACGTAACGCGGATTGCTCTTGCTTGGCGTACCGTTTTCGCCGCGTAAATATTCGGCCTTGACAATGACCCGCCGCGCGCGAACCCACGACCGAGCCTTGTAGCTTAACGTGCCGAACACGCGATGACTCTGGCCGTCCAAACGATACGCGACTTCCACCTGTTCCAACCATTCCTTCGACTCCCGTTGCAAGACTTCATTGCGTGGCAAGCCGAAAATATAGCGGACGTAGTTCGAGTCGCAACAGTGCATGATCTTCCAACGACAATATCCGCCATCGCCACGAATCACAATGTTTACGTTCGGCCACGACTGACGTAGCCGTGTCACTAGCAACTTGACGATCGGACACGGCCATCACTACCTCACCGTCGTGCTCGATCTCCAGAGCGGAGCGGTCGTGTTCATTGGCAAGGGGAAAGGCGCAAACGCCTTGATTCCCTTCTGGAAACGCCTGAAAGCGTCGCATGCCAAGATCGAAGCGATCGCCACCGACATGTCCCCCGCCTACACCATGGCTATCCGCGAAAACCTGCCGAAGGCGCTGCATGTCTTCGACCACTTCCACATCGTCAAGCTCTTCAACGACCGGCTATCGGACTTCCGTCGCGAACTCTTCCGCGAAGCCGAAGGACCGCTCGGTAAGAAAATCCTGAAAGGCACCCGCTGGCTGATCCTCAAGAACCCCGAAAACCTCGACGTGACGAAAGGCGAACGCGCCCGTCTCGAGGAGGCATTACGCATCAACCAGCCACTGGCGACCGCGTACTACATGAAGGAAGAATTCCGGCACTTCTGGAACCAGGAAAACGTCGAGGCCGCGACGCGGTTTTTGGACGACTGGTGTCTCCGCGCCGAGGCGTCGACGTTGTCCGTGTTGAAGAAGCTGGCGAGCACCTTCCGGATGCACTGCACCGGCGTGTTGAACTACCACCGCTGCTCCGTCTCGACCGGGCCGCTCAAGGATCTAAACAACAAGATCAAAACGCTACAAAGGCAAGCCTACGGCTACCGCGACCAAGAGTTTTTCGAGTTACGCATCTACGCAATCCACAAAGCCGAGTACGCACTTGTCGAATGAACTATAAATTTACAAACAGTTACTTGTCCCGTTGACAACTGTCACTGGATTCATCCAAATAACTTACGAAATTTGATTCATTATTTAAATGATAATTTTTCACGGTCTGTTTACGAGTGTTATGCCTAAATTGGCACGATCTTATTCAGGGCGAAGCAATGCAAATCAACGAACTATTCCGAAAATTCCCAACTGCTTATCTGTTATTCTAGAAACTGTTAAATCGGCATCGATTTGATAAACAATTGACGAAGAGTTCGAACCGTCGAAAATACGGACTCTTGGGAATGGATAGCCTCGAAGATCGTTTGGTTCCAACGGCATTGGGCCCAGATAGTTGGTGGGATGTTGGCCATTGGGAAAATGGCTACAAAGCTGGCGTGATGGCTTCGTGAGTGCTACTGCGAAAAACGGGAATGTTTCCGGCGCGATTACATCGGCAGGCGATGCCGCTGTTTTTGCCTCCGAAAATGTGACTGGTAACATTCAGGCTGGCGTTAACGGGCGAACGCTGGATGCGGACGGTAAGCGATTATTGTATTTCGCAAATGTCGAGGCATACGGTTCCATTTCGTCGACTGTGAACGCAACCGGATCGATTTTGGCGGGTGCGTACAAGAACATTTCCGGTCAATTCACCCCTACGGAATCGTTCGTCAAGCTCTCTTCACTTTATTCGCTCGATGGCGTGGTGTTTGCGAAAACGGACGCAACGGCCACCGGCGACACAATCAGCAATTTTACAATCACGGCCCAAACGGGCGATGCGAGTGTCTCCTCGTCCGACACGGTCGATGCGACAGTGGTATCAGGTAAATCGGCGACTGTCAGTGGGGTCAATTCGGCACGTGCCACTGTCACGAGTGGGACGGATGCGACGGTCACTTCGCTCGGTTTGATTGCTGCCGGGACACGGGTGAATGCCGGTGGCGATGTCGTCGTGAGCGCAGGAACGACGCTCGATGTCACAGCGGCAACGGGCGTCGATGTGACGCTTACTGCGATTGAAAATGCCACGATCGGCACGGCCACTGCCTCACGCGATTTCACAATTATTGCATTCGATCAAAGCGTCTTCCAGAATGTTTCTGCAGGTCGCGATGGCAGTATTCAGGGGTCGATCGTTCAAGGCTCGGCGTCGGCCGTTCGGAATTTGTCCGTCTTGGCTACCGATGGCGTGCAGGACGGTTCGCATTTTACAACGACCGCTGGCGATCTCTCCGCAGTTGCTCTCGGGCAAAGCATGGGCATTCATGCCGACATGAATTCGGGTGGGAACGTCTACGTCGATTCCGGTGCCGCTCTGACGGGTTCGATCTCGTCGATGAGCAATGCGACGATTCGCGCGCAATACAGCATTACGGCTTCTGTGACATCGACGAATGGTGTCGTTTCGGTCACGGCACTCGGCGGCGGTCTGACGGGTAATGTCTCGGCTGGCAAAGATGCGTTTCTGACGATCAACGGTCCGGTTACGGGAACGACCACATCGCTCGGTGGCGACGTGACGGCTTTCGTTTTCGGCAGTGTAAATGGTGCGATATCCGCTTACAAATCGGCAGATGTTACGAGTTGGGGAAGTTTGCCGAGTGATATTACGGCAACAACCGGTTCGGCCACGGTTTGGGCGAATAATACGATTGGCGGGAATGTCTCAGCAGGGATCGATGCCTCCGTCTCGACGGGACCGTACGGTACGATTTCCGGCAATACGACTGCTGGCCGCGATGCTTCAGTTTTCACGTGGGGTGCCATCGCAGGGAATGTGGTTTCCGGTCGCGATGCATCGGTGTGGTCGAAGGGTAGTTTTACTGGATTGACGACTGCGGGACGCGATGCCGACATGACCGTGGCGGGAAGCATCGCAGCCACGATTTCAGCCGGACGCAATGCGACAATTTGGCTTCGAAATGATCTGACGGGCGCTGTTCAAGCGGGTAACGATGTCACGGTGACCGCGTACGGTTCGATCTCGGCCCCGATTGTGGCGGGGAACAATGCGAATGTTACCGTTTGGAGCGTCCTGACATCGCCGGTTGTAGCGGTGGCGGGATCGGCCACGATCTGGGCGATGGGTAGTGTTTTGCAATCGATTACCGCCGGGCTTGCCGTCGATCTGCAAACGATGGACTCGCTGATCGGGAATGTCACGGCGGGGACGAATGCGACGGTGTGGGTTCGCAACAACGTCACCGCCGCGACGAACGTCGAAGCGGGGAATGATGTGACGGCCACCGTGATGGGGAATATGAGTGGCTTGCTCAAAGCGGGGAACGATGTCACGGCGTTCGTTCTCGGCGAGTACGGCAATGGGCAAAACTCGATCGATGCGGGCCGCGATGCGAAACTCACGGTGATGGGCCAAGGCGTAGGCTGGGTCTTTGCGAAGCGCAATACCGACATCTACGCCGGTGGGAAATTTAACGGCGGGGCCGCTGGCGTGAACGGCTCGGTCAGCATCTATTCGCTCGACGATTTGACCGCAGAGATCCATGCCGGTACCTCAGCGAATATTACATCGCTCACGAGTTACGACGGAAAGATCACGGCGGGGACCGATGTCAGCGTCTGGGGCTTCCAGAACGTTCATAGCGAAGTGACAGCGGGCAAAGATGTCAACATTACGAGTTGGGCCAAGTGGACGGGGAAAGTCAAATCGGGTGGCTCCGTCGATGTCTTCGGCTACTCAAGTGCGTTCGGCGATGTGACCGCCGATCAGTCGGTTTCCTTTACCAGCGCTGGCAACGGTAACGCGAACATTCATGCGGGAACTTCGGTCGATGCTTTCGTCCGAAATGACTTTTCCGGCTTCATTAACGCGGGTACGAATGTGTCGGTCGTCGTCGGGGGAAATGGCGGCAACCAATACAGCCAGCACGGTTCCGGGTTGGCCATCGTTGCCGGGAACGATGCGAATCTCATCGTCGGCGGCAAGCTCGGCGGTTCGGTTCATGCGACGAACGATGTTTCCGTGCAGGTCTTCGGAAACGGCGGCGGTGTCGGTATCATCGCCGGTCGCGATGCGTTCTTCAACTCGCTCGGCTCGCTCGACGACAGTGCGATCAGCGCCGGTCGCGATGCCACGTTCTCGA
>JAYSYI010000419.1:0-4198 GCA_043727665.1 Limnoglobus sp.
AACGTCGGTTCGTGCGGAGTGTGGGAAACAGGCAAAACAGTAGGCACAGTAGCGCAGGCCGTGAGGTTACGGAAGCAGTGTGCGTGTATTGTAGGCAGCGGGGAAAAACCGTCGCGGGCGCGAGACTCTTATCGATTGCGATTGCCGTTGCGGTTGGTGCGGCTTTGATCGCCGACACGCGTCGGGCCGAACTTTCCACGTGCCCGCCGATCCCATCGAACTCGTTAGCCCATTTCGCGTAGTCGCCTTCTTGGCTCCAAAATGATACTCAACTTATTAATGCGTGCAGGCCACTTGTCACGACCGATTTTCATCGACTGGAATTACTCGGGAGCCAAAGTTGCGATGCAGTTCTTTCGTCGAACTAAATGTGAGGGATTTCCACGCGGCACCAGCCGAGTTCCAGGAGGGTCGGTTTGTTCTTTTCGGTGACGAAATAATCGGGGTGGAGCGAGTAGATTACGAAGCGGCCGCGCTTTTCGTCGTGAACTAAACCCGACGAGCGGAGTACGCTGAGGTGGTGCGAGACGTTGACGATTTCGATCTTGAGCAACTTCGCCAATTCAGTAACGTTCCGCGAACCGCTGCGAAGGAAATTGATGATTTGGATTCGGTGCGGTTCGCCGAGCGCTGCGAACATATCCGCACACTTGTTCATGATTTTCGGGTTATTCGGGACATTCACATTCATTTTACGACCGATGGTGAGAGGTGGCAGGAATCACTCGTAACGTCGTAATTCGCATTCTATGCCTGTTCGTGTGCGCGTCAAGTACACATCTTGCGCATTTAACTACGTCGTTCGTTTCCGCTTATAGATTTCGCTCGCGCGTATCAGCACCGCGTTCTCTTCCGAGGTCAGGCTGCCTTTCCCCGAACGGGCGACTTTTTCGAGAACCAAATCGAGCTTCGCTTCGAGTTGTTCGTCCAAACGTGCGCTTTCTTTATCCGAACTGGCAACCGCGACAACGGGCAGTCGTACGGGCGTCGTTTCCTCTTCGAGAATCGGCGTCACCACGCGAAGTCGCGGCGTTTTGTACTGGTTTCGCGATGCTTTCCCCGTGATGTTCGATAGCCAGTTCGCCGTGCGCCAGTCGAACGCGTAGTGCATGAAGCCGAACGCGGCCCCACCGAGTACGAGCAAAATTCCGGGGACATCGCCCGTGCCACGGCCGCGATCCGCTGTGGCCGCATTCGCGAACCAGTAGAGGTTGAAACAGATGATCGCCAACGCGATGTGCTTGACCTTCACTGGGAGTACGAACCAGATGCGAAACGTCGTGTTCGGGGACAAACAGGCAAAGCGCACGAGGCACGCCGTGACGATCGCCGACGAGCCCACGTACAATTTTGGCAGCGGTGATTGGAGCGGATTGACGCACAGAAACGCGAACAGTCCGAGTTGCGTCGCGACGATCGTAAACAACACGAACGAGGCAAATTCGTTCGGCCCGAACGTTCCTTCGATCGACGAACCGCAATAGTAAAGCACCACCATCGCAAACACGAACGGGATGAAACTGCTCGTGCCGGTTTGATGAAAGAACGCCGAAGTAAATATTCGCCAGATGTGGCCATTATCGAGAACGAGATTCACCGACAAACCGAAGGCTTCTCGAAGTGGGTCGATGATATTCTTCGCAGCGAGAACTTGCAACGCGTACGTCGCACATAAGACGATCACCAGAATGACCGTGGCACGGCTCGTCGCCCAGATTCCGCTATCGTGGTCGAGTTTTCGAATATAGTCGCGATCATTCAGGCCCATATCGCGTGCTCCCCATCGCATGGCAAAATTTTAGTTTATCGAACCGATACTACCGATTCTTGCGAATTGCCATTTTACTGGCGCACGGGATCGTGCGTCGTGGTAATTTCGTGAACTGTTGCGTTGCGTTCATTGTTTTGCCCCTCAACGGAACTCTCTTATGCGCCGAAACCTCTCCTGGCTGCCACTCGTGGTACTCTTTTTAACGACTAGTGGAACGATCGCACTCGCGCAACCGCAACGCGGAATGCCGGATATGGGTGGCGGAGTGATGCAAAACACGGCAACGTGTTCGAGTTGCAAGAAACAGGTCACATGGACGGGAATGTCCGCCCCGAGTTCGTGCCCGCATTGCAAAATAAAGATTGAATACGTCGAAGGTGTCGATGGCAAGAAAACGACGCCGATGGGTTTCAAGTATACCTCGAACAACATTCCCAAGTACATCGGCATCGGCATCGGCGTGTTTTTCGTGATGATTATTGTTGCCGTGAAACTCGCGATGACCGCCGCCGCCAGTCGTCCGAAGCGCTCGGCGAAGCGTTCCGTGAAACGACGCAAACCGCGCCGACGCGACGAGGACGATGACTAATCCGCATCGCCCGGTTTGCGATCCGCTTTCCGCGACGATTGCTTTTTCTTTTCCGTGAGACGGCGTTCCTTCGATCCCTTCGATGGCTTAGTGGCACGCCGGGCTTTCGGTCGCGTCGCACCGCGACGCAGCAAGTCGATGAGCTTCTCCAAGCACGCATCGCGGTTGCGTTCCTGATCGCGATACTCTTGCGATGCGATGAGCAAATCGCCATCGACGGTCACGCGGCTCGGGTACAGTTCGCGAACGCGGGCCTTGACGAAATCGGGAACGCTCGGGCTGGCGAGCATTGCCCAACGCAGTATCGCCTTCGACGACACTTTGTTGACATTCTGGCCACCGGGTCCGCCAGATCGCGCATAGCTCCACTCGATCTCTTCGAGGGGAATTTGAATGGTCGGCGTCACTTCAATCACAGCCCGCTCCGGAACGATTTCATCGGTACGAAGTCTATCATACTCACAAAATGCCGGGTATCGGCGAACCGGCGGGAAGCATGGCGAGCGGTTGGTTTTGGCGGTTGTAAAGTGTCGTTTCCTGGTCGATGCCGAGTGCGGCATACATGGTGGCGGCCACGTCGCCGGGCGAATACGAGATTGAAGTCGGGTACGCTCCGATTTTGTCCGTACCGCCGATCACCTGTCCACCTTTCGTGCCGCCACCCGCGAAGAAGATCGACCCCGCTGGCCCCCAGTGGTCGCGGCCGCCGAGTTTATTGATCTTCGGAGTGCGCCCGAAGTCCGTCAGAAACAGTACCAGCGTTTCGTCTAAAAGCCCGCGCGCTTTCAGGTCGCCGAGGAGCGCGCCGAACGCGCGGTCCATCCCTGCCACGTGGTAAGGCTTCTTAGCCATTTCGCTGATGTGTGGAAAGTTCTGCCCCACTGCGTTATGGTTGTCCCAAAGGTTACCGAACTCGGGGTCGTAGCCGTAATCGACAAGCACGTACGGCGCACCGGCTTCGACCAACCGCCGTGCGAGCAGGCAGCGCGAGCCAATCTTCGTTTTGCCGTAATGATCGCGAACCTTTTCCGTCTCGCGGCCGAGTTCGAATGCGGCTCGCACCTTCGGCGATAGCAGCATTTCGAACGCGCCGCGATACTGATCGCCGACGCCCGTTTCATCGGCCTTGCGCGCGGCCTCGTCGAGTCGATCGCGCAACCGTTGGCGTCCGGTGAGACGGTCGCTGCTGAGGTCCGCAAACGGCGTGATGCCTTGCTTCGTGAAGTCGTCTTCGTTGGCTTCCTTAACGAACGCGGTGAAGTCGTCGTTCTTCGGCTTGCCGCCGGTGGCGAACGGCGCGTACTGCGAGCCGAGCCAGCCACCCGTGAAGAGTTGATTGGGCGGTGGCCCCGGCCGTGTGGTACCCGGCACCGCGATGTAACCGGGGAAGCCCGCTTGCGAGCCTCGTAACTTCGAGACGATCGCGCCGATGTTCGGCTCGGTGAGGATTTGCCCCTGCGAAACCTTACGCCCCGATAAACCGTACGATTGCGCGAGCAAGTGATCGTCGGTTGCCGGAGAAAATGTACGGATGAGCGCAAACGAGTCGGTTTGTTTCGCTAAATTCGGCATCGTCTCGCAGAAGCATACGCCAGGCAGGCCCGTCTGAATCGACCCGAGCGACCCGCGAATTTCTTCCGGTGCATCGGGCTTCGGGTCGAACGACTCGTGGTGGGTCACGCCGCCAGCCATCCAGAGAACGATGACGGATTTTGCTTTCGACGGTCTCGCCGGTGTATTCGCTCGCAAACCCGGTAACGCTGTCGCAGCCACGCCAATCGAACCGACACGCAACAAATCGCGACGAGACAGAATCATGACGGGACTCACGAATGAAG
>JAYSYI010000420.1:0-4194 GCA_043727665.1 Limnoglobus sp.
CGCCCAACAGCGTCATCGTCGCCTTGTGTTCGTTGTCGCTACCGGACTTCACGTAGCCATCGGCAATCGGCTTCTTGTTGTCATTCACCCAGAGCCGCACCGATTGATCGCTACGAACGACGAAGGTGTAATCGCCCGTTTCGGGTGCGACAATACTGCCACTCCAGCGGATCGAAAACTCTTTTGCGTCGAAGTCCTTCTCGGCCGGCGCGTTCGTGCCGAAGTCGAACTTCACCTCGGGGTCGATACGTTCGATGAGTCGTTTGCCGTGGCCTCGATCCTTGAAGTACTCGCTCTTGAGGCCGCCTTTGTCGTCAAATTTCGTACTGTTCCCGCGAAAGTGGCCGACGATGTCCGCGACGGCATTACGATATTGCGGTACGGTGAGGCGAGCGAGTTCGACGCGAACGGGGTTATTTTTGTCGCGCGCGGACTGCGAGTAAAAACTTTCGTAGGTGTACGTCGCCACCTTCAGCGCATCGTCTTTCGACAGCGAATCGGGAGCATTCTCTGGCATTGTCTTTTGAATGACATCCGCAAGTTGCGGGATCGACTTCTCGCCGACGAGCGGCATCTCGTACTTCTTCGAGCCTTCGCCGACTTTGCCGTGGCACCGCATACACTGCGCGACGTAGATCTGCGCGCCCGTCTCCGCGAGAACTGGCGAACCGAGTGCGATCGCAATGATCAGCAACAGCAAACGCATGATTGGCAACACCGGAAGTCAGGAGATCAGTGGGAGGGCTGCCGACATTATACGTGCCAATTTCGCAAGTTTCAAAGCACACTGTGATGCTTGCAAAATTTGGCACTCAAAGATGCACCCGTTGCGAGCGTGACATTCGGGCGAAAGATCGATCCGTATTCGTTACGCCACCGATTGTCATCGCGTACAAATTTTGGATTCGTCAGAAGCGGTTACGCGACTATCGTGCGAATTTCGGCGACGAACGCTACACGTCGGTTGAAAACTACGCAAAGCCGTTTTTGAGAATGTGCGTCATCAAAGCATGACTTGCCGAGCCGATTCCCCGCAAGGGGTCGGGTAAATCGCGAATCCAAACACCATAAAAAACCAGTCGTGGCGAGTCTTCGAGACGTGACGCGATCGGCATGATGATAGTGGGTGCAGCTCTCCCCCATGGTATCACCATGGGCTACGTGAGCGATCCTTTCAGGACCGAAGCACAAGCACACGGCGAATCTGACGTAGTCGAAGTCGTAAGACTTCGGGATGAATGAAGTCGCTGCGTCAGAAGTCTCACGACTTCCGCCACGAAGACAAGGAAAACACGCCAGTTTGGAAATCCTTCACGGCGTTGGTTTTCGGGGTCACAGACCCCAGCTACAAACAGGAAGACTGGCATACTGCAATCGAACCCGAAACGGGATGCCCCGAAAAACACGCCAACCGTTGTCACTTCGGTGCCGTAATCACTTTTCGCGCCGTTCCAACTTCAGTCGTTTTGCAAAATTCGGGCAAGTTTCCCCTGTCGGCATGCCGATAGTAGCGATTATCCGTGCGGACATGCGCGCGGCAGATAGGGGATCGACCGATGCTGCGACGACGAAACCTCCGGTTGGAAACGCTTGAAGTTCGCGATCAACCGAGCGTGGCCGCGCCGCCATCGGTGGCGTCGCTCTCGGGGAGCGTGCTCACCGTTACGGGGAACGAATTCGACAACCGCATCGAGATCTTCCGCGATGTGACCGATGTCGTCGTTCGCGATAATGGCAATGAAATTGGCCGTTTTGCCGTCGTGGCGGTGAACTCGATTTCGGTGAACGCGCTCGGTGGCGACGACACGGTGCTGATTTCGCGAAAGTTGCTGATACCGGCCACGATTGTCGGCGGCACGGGCCGCAACAAACTGTCGGGTGGCGGTGGTACGAACGTGCTCATTGGCGGCAGTTCGGCGGACGTTCTGAAGGGCGGCACCGGCTCGAATACGTTCATCGGAAACGGCGGCCGCGACAACTTGTTCAAAGTCGGTCTGCTCGACACGATTACCGCTTCGCCGGGTAGTCGGGCGTTGCGCGAAGATGCATTGCCGATCCCGTTCGGCTCGCTCGGGCAGCCGCAGGAACTGATGACGGCCAGCGACGTCGATGCGCTCTTAAAGCGTGCCGCCGCAGCGTCGAGCACGACGGATGCGATCATCGTCATCGTCGACCGCAATGGCCGTATTCTCGGCGTACGCGTCGAAAGTGGCGTACCCGCCGAGATTCAGAACGACCCCGCCAAACTCGTGTTCGCGATCGATGGAGCGGTTGCCAAAGCCCGCACCGGCGCGTTCTTCGGTAACAACGAAGCCCCGCTCACGTCGCGCACGATTCAGTTCATCAGCCAATCGACGATCACGCAGCGCGAAGTCGATTCGAACCCGAACGACACGAACCCGAATTCGACGGTACGTGGGCCGGGTTTCGTGGCCGCCGTCGGCACGAAGGGGCACTTCCCGCCGGGTATCGCGTTCACGCCCCAAGTCGATCTCTTCGGCATCGAACACACGAACCGCGATGGCACATCCGGCCCCGGTTTGGACCGCATCAAAGGCACCGCCGACGACGTGAAATTCAACCAGCGTTTCAACCTCGAAAGTGCTTTTGTACCAACTGGCCAAGAGTTGTTCGCACCCGATTCCTACGGCGTCGAATCGGGGTTGCTACCCGGAGCGCAATCGCGCGGGATCGCTACGCTGCCCGGTGGTATTCCGCTCTACAAAAACGGCCAGATCGTCGGCGGCATCGGTGTGTTCTTCCCCGGTAAAACCGGCTATGCCACCGAAGAAAACTCCTCGCTGAGCAGCACGTTCGACGTTACGAAACCAGATCGTTCGCTCGAAGCCGAGTTCATCGCGTTCGCCGCGGGGGGGGGCTTGCAGGGGCTTGTGCCTGTCGGCGCGCTTGGCGGCGTCGAACTGCCACCGGGATTCAAAGGAATCCCCGTCATTGGCACGTCGCGAATCGACCTCGTTGGCATCCAACTCGATGTCCTCGGGCCAGGCGGTTTGGACAACGGCATGAAGGTGTTGCAACAAGTCGGCGTCGCCGTAAAGGCGGGTACGGGCAACCCGAATGATGGTAAAAACCAGGTGATTGTCGCTGCGGGTGGTGTGACTCTGCGTGACGGGGTGCGTGCGGCCGAAGGCTGGCTGGTAACGCCGCACGATGGCGATGGCATCACCGCGTCGGATGTTGAACTCATCATTAACAGCGGCATCGAACAAGCCTTCGACACGCGGGCCGCGATTCGCTTGCCCGTCGGCCAACGTACGCGGATGGTGTTCGCGGTTGCGGACAAAACGGGGAAGATTGTCGGCCTTTACCGGATGCCCGACGCGACGATCTTCTCGATCGATGTCGCCGTCGCTAAAGCTCGCAACGTGGCCTATTACGCGAACGCCGACGATTTACAGCCGATCGACCGCGTCGACGATGTCCCGCTGGGTACGGCGTTCACGAACCGCTCGTTCCGCTACCTGGCGGAGCCGCGATTTCCCATCGGTATCGATGGCACGCCGCCTGCGCCGTTCTCGCAATTGCTCGATGGCGGTGCCGATCCGCTGACGGGATTGCAAGTTGGTGCCCGGCTGCCCGCGTCGGCGTATCAGAGCGTCTACGGGTACGATGCGTTCAACCCCGGTACGAACTTCCGCGACAAGACCGACATCAACAACGCGAACGGCATCGTCTTCTTCCCGGGCAGTGCGTCGCTCTACAAGAACGGCAAGCTCGTCGGTGGTTTCGGCGTCAGCGGCGACGGCGTCGATCAAGACGATATTGTCACCGGTGCGGGCCAAGTTCGGTACGGCGTGCCGCTCAGCATCCCGCGGGTCGATCAACTCTTCATCCGTGGCGTTCGCGTGCCATACCAGAAAACCAACCGCAATCCCGAGGGATAAGATCGACGTAAGTCACAATTGCGGAAGTTCAAAAACCGTGTTTTTCGTATTTTCGCGTCTCAATAACCTCGTTTTTTGATCGCAAATCGCTGATCGGTTTCGGGCGTTTTTCCGTATCCTGCAATCTTGTATTGGTTTGCGTCGAGGGATATCGACAACGTATATGAGACGACGACTGTGAAACAGTGACAAAATGCAACCAAAAAGCGACCGGATGCGTCTTTTTCATGTCAACATGCGACATTTTCATGTCAAGATGCGACATTTCTGCGTCACTTTGTGCAAGACG
>JAYSYI010000421.1:0-12539 GCA_043727665.1 Limnoglobus sp.
GTCACGATCACCGGATGCTTGTATTTCCGGCGAAAGAAGCCCGCCGTCGGGTCGAGATCGAACATGCTGGCGAAGCTGCCGCCCTTGCCGCCCTTAGCCTGAAACGGTGGCCGAATGACCGATATGCCCCACGTGCGCGTGAGTAACGGCGCGATGCCAGACATCGTCTCGGCATACTTTTTCAGGTCCAGCCCGGCCTTCTTATAGTCCCACGGTTCCGGCATGTGCCCCACCTGCGTTCGGTTCGTTTCTTATATGCTCATTAAACCGAAGCGGTGTCGGCACTGACAGGGCAAAGGAACGGAAGTTGGATTTTCAGCGGAATAGCCCGAACGGTTACGCCCAATGGTAATTACATTCTCCGACCGCTGCACAATACGGCTGTCGTGCGAGTGCGAAAGTGCGTGAGGTTACGCGAAAGATAATGCGCCGTTAGCCCAGCGGCGGCGGCAAACTCATCGATTTCGCGAACGCACGGATGATACAACGGCTTCGTGCGGGCAAACGATGCATACCGCGATCGCTCCGCGAGTGTGTTCCGCAACGCGCGGAAAAGATAGTTGCGTTTGAAGCTGAACTTCAGGAGCGACCACATATCTGATATGGTGCTGTGGTCCGGAAACGACAGGTCCGAAAGCACAATCCGACCATTCGGGTTCAGTCGCGTGGCCCACTCACTCAGTCGCGATGCCAGCTCTGCGGGCGAAAAATACTGCACGACGCTGTTGACGACGATAAGGTCGAACCCCGATGATCGCTCGTCCCAGAGGCGTGCATTTGGCACGAGGGCGAGGTTTTGCATCGCGGCGGCGCGCATCGTTTCCGCGGCATCCCAGACGACCACTTCCCGCACGTGCGGCGCGAGTAGCGCGGCCACGTCGCCATACCCGCAGCCAAAATCGAGGAGCCGATCCGTCGGCTTCGGTGCGATCTCGCGGAGGAAATTCGTGGCGAATTCGCGAGACTCCGGCGCGAACAACAACCGGCCGCGCGGCAGTGTGTCCCAATATTCGAGCCACGTTGACGACGCATTCGCAAGCATCACTGCGCCTCGGTCACGTCGGTTCCGCTAATGTGATATGTGCGGTTACACGCGCGGCAATCGGAGTTCGCAACAGCATCGGTGAAGCGGCAAACGATTTGGCCGCAACGGCAGACGACACCGACGGAACGCGCGGGGTTGCCGATGGTAAGGTGGAAATCGGGTACGCTCTTCGTGACGACGGAACCCATGCCGATCATCGCGAACCGGCCGATGCGGAGATCGTTCCCAATGATGCACCCCGCGCCGATCGTCGCGCCCTCGGCGACGAGTGTCGGTAGCGTGTGTTCGTCCGGTTCGGAAGGACGAAGGTGCTTCAGGTCCGGCGTCGTCGCCCTCGGGAATCGATCGTTCGTGAAGATCGTTCCCGCGCTAATCATGACGCCATCTTCGATGGTGACCGCGTTGCAAATGTAGACGAAGCTGTTGATTTTTACGCGGTGGCCGATGCGTACTTCGTAAGCGATGTGGGTCTTCTCGCCGACGATGCATTCGTCGCCGAGCGTCGTGCCGTGACGAATGTGGACGCTATCCCAAACGGAAGTACCCGTGCCAATCACGACGCCGGGTTCGAGGATCGCAGTCGGGTGAATGCGCACGCCGGTCATACGAACGCTTCCTCGGGCAGACGGGTCCAGTCGGCGCGATTCAAGGAGCGATACGCGGCATCAATCGCGGCGACGTTTGCGACGGCATCACAAGCGGAAATGACGAGTGTTTCGCCGTCGCGCAAGTGCCGGGCGAAGTTGCCGATGTTACCGCGAAACGCCTGCACTTTGTCGTAACCGTTGCCGAAAATCACCCACTCGCTCGAACTCGATAGCTTGTACTTCGACACCTTCCAACCAATGCGGATCGTGCCGTTGAGGCCGTGAATTTCGATATAACTTTCGCGTTCCTTGTTGATACTCCACGACAGATCGATCGTACCCATGACGCCGGCGGCGGAGCGCACGAAAAGCTGGGCGGTGTCTTCGACGGGGAGCGGCTGGAGGCGTCGCCCTTCGACCGCGTGAACATCGACGAGCGGCCCGAGGAAGTATCGCGTGAGGTCGAGCGAATGCGCACCGTTATCGATGAGCACGCCGCCCCCGCTGATTGCCGGGTTACCGTTCCAGCGGTTCGACATATCGACGCGCGAGGTGAAGGCATTTTCGAATAACACGACCTCGCCGATGAAGCCATCGTCGATGTACGACCGCGCTCGGCTGACATCGGAGACGTAGCGAAATTTCGACGCCATCGTGATCGTGCGGCCCACACGTCGTGCGGCCGCTAACATGCGGTTCGCGCTATCGACGCCAATCGTAAATGGCTTTTCGCAAAGCACATTCTTGCCATGTTCGAGCAAGCTCGTGCTAATTGCTTCGTGCGTCAGTGGCGGCGTGGCGACGATGACCACGTCGATGTCGTCGGCTTCGGCGATCGCATCGGCACTGTCGTGCGCACGGCACCCAACGATGGCCGCGGTCTTCTCGGCGGCTTCCAAACGCACATCGGCGATCGCGACGAGTTCGGCATCGAAGTGGTCGAGGAATGCGTGGGCATAACTCGCGGCAATGCCACCGGCACCGACGATCGCAAATCGAATCTTCGCAGTCATGGGCGTGACTCCTCAATGTCTATTTCAAATAGCCAGTGTCAAATTTTCGCCTTCTCGGCACACTCGCGGACCGATGCCGCGATGTACTCGAGGTGGTCTTCGGTGTACTTTTCGGACCACGGCAACACGAGCACGCGCTCGAGCGCGGCGAGCGTTCCGGGGAAGCGGGCGTCGGAGTAATCGACGGCTTCGGGGCGGGCGAGCGTGAACGGCCAACGGCTGTTGCCGAACGTCTTCTGATTCTGGAACACCGCACATTTATACGCGGGCTTCTGAATGTACCGCGGCGCACTCGCGATGCCACGTTCCTTCAGCAACGCAGCGAGGCCCGGAGCGCCCCCGCGAATGACGTGGCCATCGACGCCGAGGCAGTATTTCCAGTACGTGTGGACGGCACGCGGGTCGATTGTCGGCGTCTCGATACCCGACAAACCTTGCAAGTGTTCGGTCAACCAGTTCGCGGCATTTATGCGGTTCTCGACAACGCCATCGAGCTTCTTCATCTGCGCGACGGCCACGGCACCCTGGAGTTCGCACATGCGGCCGTTGAGCGCGAGAAAGTAGTGATCGGGGTTCGCGTCGCCGTAACCCCACGCCTTGTTCAGGAACAAAAATACGCGGCGTGACAGTGCGGTGTCATTCGACACGACGAGGCCGCCTTCGCCCGTGGTGATGTGCTTGCCTTGCTGCAAACTGAAACAGCCGAGCGCGCCGAACGTGCCGACGTGCTGGCAATCGATTTTCGCGAGAAACGACTGCGAACAATCTTCGATAACGGGGATACCGTGGCGGTTGGCGACGGCCATAATGCCCGGCATATCACACGGGTTGCCGAAGAGGTGCGTCGCGATAATCGCCTTCGTTTTCGGGCTAATTGCCACTTCGATCGATGCAGCCGTGACGTTGCAAGTCTTCGGGTCGACGTCGGCAAAAACGGGGATCGCGCCCTGATACAGGATCGGGGCGAGTGCTCCCATATCGGTGATCGACGTGGTGATGATCTCGTCGCCCGCATCGGGGTCGACGGCGGCAATCGCCGCGTGAATCGCCATCGATCCGGAACTCGCGGCGTAACCAAATGCGGCCCCGAGCTTCGCGGCAAATTCGGTTTCGAGCGTGCGAACGAATTTGCCTTTGGTGCTCGTCAGCGTGCCAGTAGCAATCGCCTCGGTGACGGCTTGAATCTCTTCCGCCCCGAGGGTTCGCCCCGTCGCATCCTGGTCGGATGGCAGCGGCAATGGCGGGCGCGTACGTAAGCTCATCGGTGGGCAACCTTCGATTGGGAAAACGATCGTTACTTCGGCACAGTCACGGTGTTCGCTGGCCGGCCTAGCGCGGCGTGGCACGTCGTTGTGGTGGCGGTATCGAACAACAAGCTGAGCGTGCGGTTTCGCTCTTCAGTGTTGTGTCGCGGGTCGTGAGCGGCGAGACGTGTGAAGGTAAAGCGGGCCATCATTCGCAGGTGGCCGAAGATCGTGCGTACGGTTTTCATTTTGGATCGCCCGAGCATGCGGACTTCGAGCGTCGTCGGGTGTTCCACTACCCGGCCGCCACGCTGATCGAGGTGGCCGAGTAACTCGACCACCCCCAGAAAGTTTCCCGAACGCAGCGCGATATCCTTCACGGCCGACCGACGGTAAACACGGAAACAACTCGTGTACGTTTGCAACTGATTGTGCATCACATAGCGATACATTCGCGATGCGGACTTCGACAAAAACAACCGCCAGCGCGGCACGTTTCGCACGTGGCCATCGGCGTGATACGGCGACGCGGTCACCATATCGACGTTGCCGACCAGCTTCGGAATCATGTTCAAAAGTTCGAGCGGATCATACGAACAATCGGCGTCGATCGAGCAAACGATCTCCGTGTCGGCGGCGCGGATGCCCGTCATGATCGCTGCGGCTACACCGCGATTGACTTCGTGCGACAGGATCTTCACATCGTGCGATTGACCGAACGACGTCACGAGCTTTTCGCGGGTCTGGTCCTTGCTGCCATCGTTCACTAACAAAAACCGCAAGTCGTACCGTTCGGCAAACGCATCGCGGACGTTTTTCAGCACGTTCGCCATATACGGCACGAGTTTTTCTTCGTTGTAAACCGGCACGACGATCGATACAGGCGGGCGGATTCCCGCCTTCGCATACGCCTCGGTTTTACGGAACGAAGGCGGTGGCGTTTCGACGTCGGAGAGCGGCCGAAACACGGGCGGCGTCGCCACACCGAGATACTCTGCTGCTGTTGAAAAATGGTACTTTTCCAGGTACTCGCCGAGGCGGTCTTCCATCAGGTCGATGTTGCGATATTGGCGAATCTTCGTCATCCAGCCCGCCGTACTGATACGCGGTTGCTCGCGGTCGAGTTCCCACGTGTGGAAGTACATTACCAGTGGTGCGGTCGCTTTTTCGTCCCAACGCTGAATCGCGCGACGCATGAAGCCATCGGGTAGCTGGCGGATCCAGTTACCGCCGCCGATTGGCAGATCGAAACCGGCGCATCGCATACTCGAGATCGGCAAGACCGTGATCGTACCTTTCGCGGTCGGCTGAATGTGCGAAAACCGACGCCACGATTCCCCCGAAAACCGGCGAAACATCGGCCCGACGCTGGAATCGTAGGCGTAACCTTCTGCGGAGAGAACGTCCAAGGCCCACATATCTTGCGGACGGAACCAACCGTCGGCGGTGCGGAACCCGACGACTTTCTTCTCGCTGGCGCGTTCGATTGCCGACTTCGCCCGGCTCAAGTCGTCGCGGAATTCTTCGGTCGACAAATCGCGAATGTTGCGGTGAAAGTAGCCGCGGCTCGCAATCTCGTGGCCGCGATCCGCGATTCGCTTTACTAACTCCGGGTAATGATCCGCAACCCAACCGAGTACGAAGAATGTCGCCTTAGTATTATGACGATCCAAGAGTTCGAGCGTTTTGTCCGTATGGTGTTCGAGCCGCGACTCGAAGCGATACCACTGACCTTTTTGCACGTACTTATTGAACGCACCAACCTGGAAGTAATCTTCGAGGTTGACGGTTAATATGTGCCGACGTGTACTGTTTCGAACGGGCAACATAGGGCGGGGCGTCCGACGCGAGTTCCAACAGGGCAGGGGCGAGCAATCGTACGTTCCGGTTACACCGTGGCGACAGTCTACTCGTTGTGTATGTTAGAGCACGATTGTGAGAGTTGCAACTTTTAGACCAGATCGCTGTAACGAAGCATTTGTGCCAGAAAACCGATCCATTTGAAGGGTTTACGTCGTGATCTGAATCGGCAGAATCGGAATTGTCCGCGAAAAGACGCTCGAAATCGTGCGCGAAGAGGCGCGCGAAATCATACAGAGCGTTTCGAAACAGAAACTATTGTTCTGCAATAATTATCGATCCCACGCAGTGAATGTAACGCGATGGATACGCGCGTTATCACTTGGTAACTTCGTGTAATCTCTCTCATCGCGCTTTCCCATCGTGGGGTGTACTCGCAATCTTGTAGAATGAATGCCAGGAGAGGCACATGGCGACGATCGTTCAAGCCGTTCGGATGGCGTTGCACTACGGCGAGACGCACCTCGGCGTGACCGATATTTTCGGTGAGGATGTCGGCCCGCCACTCGGCGGCGTGTTCACGGCCACGCAGGGCCTGCGCACCGCATGGAACTCGCCGCTCGACGAACGCGGCATCGTTGGTACCGCGATTGGGATCGCGTACGCCGGTGGGCGGCCCGTTTGCGAAATCCAGTTCTGCGACTACGCCTTTAACACCTTCGATTTGTTGAAAATTGCGGGTAATCAACGTTGGGCGTCGGCGGGCAATTTCGAGATGCCGATCGTGCTGATGACGCCGTCCGGCTCGGGCATTCGCGGTAGCTTGTATCATTCGCACAGTTTTGAAAGTTGGGCCTCGCGGCTCGCCGGGTGGAAGATCGTCATTCCGTCGAACGCGCTCGATGCCTATGGCCTCATGCTCTCGGCGATCGTGGACCCGAACCCTGTGATGGTACTGCTACCGAAGGCACTTTTGCGCATAAAAGGCGAGGTGCTGTTGCCCGGCGAACCGGCCGATGCCGAGGAACTTTCGCGAATGATCGATGCGCCTGTGGGGGATCGTTCGACGTGGCAGCCACAGTGGCCCGAACTCAAAGAGCATTTCGTATCGATCGGCGAAGGCACACTCGTTCGCGAAGGATCGGCGGCCACCGTCGTCAGTTACGGCCGCACGTTACCGCTCTGCGTACAAGCCGCCGACGAACTGAAAACCGCCCACGGTTTCCGCTTCGATATCATCGATTTACGCAGCATCTTCCCGTACGACTGGCCGATGATTTCCCGCAGTTTAACCAAAACGGGTCGCTTGTTGATCGTCAACGAAGATACCGAAGTCACGAACTTCGGCGAACATTTATTACGCCGCGCAATCGACGACCATTTCTACGATTTGCTCGCAAAACCGCGGCTACTCATGGGCAAGCACCTGCCGGGTATCGGTCTGAACCAAGTCTACGAAACGAACAGTGTACCGCAACTGAGCGACATCCAAACTGCCATGCGCAACCTCGCCGAAGAGCGGGTGTGATTCAGGCGAGCGGCACGGCGAACTACCTAGGTTTGTACCACGCGTAACTACTCCTGCGTGGCCAGTGCGACGGCGAGGCGGCAACCGGCTTCGAACTCTTTCAGGTCGACGTACTCTTTCACCGTGTGAATCTCGTTCTGCCCGGCACCAATGGTGATCGTTGGGATGCCGTGCTTGACCATCCAGTTGGCATCGAGGCCGCCGTTCGTCACGCGCAACGTCGGCTTGAGTTTGATCGATTTCGCTGCCATTTGTGCCCGTTTCACCACGGGGGCATCATCGGGCAACCGAAACGGCACGTAATCGAGGCGGCTCACGAACTGCACCTTCGCGGGTTTACCGCGATGGTCTTTGACCTTCTTCGCGGCGGAATCGAAGGCGCGTTTGAATGCCGCACTAATCTCGCGAACGAACTTGGCATCGTGGCTACGGCTTTCGCCTTTAATATTTACGAAATCGGTCACCACGTTCGTCGCGTTCCCCGCACTCCTGCCGTCGGCATCGCCGTACTGGCCGACGTTGCTCGTGCCTTCTTTGCCGTTCTTTACGACCTTGCCAAACCAACCTTCGGCGAAGACATCGGCGAGTGCGAGCGATGCGACAATCGTCGCCGAGATGCCGTGCTCGGGGTACACACCGGCGTGCGATGCCTTCCCCTGAATGTTCACTTCCCAACGGTCCGCACCGATTGCCCCGATGGTGATGTCCGCCGCCGCGCGGCCATCGATATTGAAGCCCATCGACACGTCGCCGAGGTCGACCGGGTTGATGTGCTTCGCCCCGAACAGCCCGCTTTCCTCGCGCACCGTGAAGAGCATCGTAATCGGCGGATGCGGGAGTTTCTGGCGGATGAGTTCGGCGGCCAGCGTCACGAGCGCAGCACACCCCGTGCGGTTGTCGCCACCGAGTGCGGTGTTCGCAGTATTCGTGATGCGGTTTGCTGTCCGCACTGGCTTCGCCCCGGCACACAGTGGCACCGTATCCATGTGCGTCATGAACAATATCGGCTTCGCGTCTTTACGCGTGCCGGGCAAGTTGACGATCAAGTTACCCGTCTGCGTCGGTGCCGGGATTCGCGTATTCGCATCGTCGAATCGCATCGCGGATGTCGGTACGCCCGCCTCTTTCAACGCCGCTTGAATCTCCTTCGCAATGGCCGCTTCTTGCCCGGTAATGCCTTCGATACTCAGGAATCGCATCAGTCGTTGAATCGCAACGGGAGCATCAATCGTAATCGGCGACATAAGCAATCTCATTAAGGAAGGAGTATTGTGTAGCAGACCATTTCATCTTACCAAAGTCGGGTTGCAGGTCGCAGTGTGCTGAAAAGTGGTACTGACTTGAAAACTGCCTGCGTCGACAGGCCCGGATCGCGGTTGTCGATGGCATATGAATTGCTGGTTTAATTGCGCCCCACTATTTCTGGAGGCACGACATGTCGACGACCAAGCGGAAAACGAGCGTTAAAGCGGTGTTGAAAGATCCCGAGGGAGGGCTGACCGACGCGGGTCGCCAGCACTTCGCGGCGACTGAAGGGTCGAACCTCAAACCGGGCGTCAAAGGGCCAGCCGACACGCCGGAGAAGATGAAACGGAAGGGTTCGTTCCTTCGACGGCATTTCGCCAACCCGTCCGGCCCGATGACCGACGACGAGGGTAAACCGTCCCGGCTCGCCCTGTCGGCCAAGGCGTGGGGCGAGAAAGTGCCCAAGACCACTGCAGACGCGGAGAAACTGGCGGAGAAAGGCACCCGGCTTCTGGAACGCTACCAGAAGGCGAAAGGCACCGCAAAGAAGTTGCCGAAGAAAACGGGGGCCAACTGATGGCCGCGAAACGCAAATCGACCGCCGCGAGTTACACCGACCCCAAACTTCGCGAGCGGCTGAAATCAAAGATCACTGCCGGAACAAAAGGTGGCAAGGCGGGCCAGTGGAGCGCCCGCAAAGCACAACTGCTTAAGGCCGAGTACGAGAAGGCGGGTGGCGGGTACGAGGGGGAAAAGACCGCCACGCAAGAACACCTCAGCGCGTGGACGAGCGAGGAGTGGACGACATCGGACGGCAAGCCCGCCGCCCGCAAGGGCGGCACGACGCGATACGCCCCCAAAAAGGCGTGGGATGAGCTGACTCCGGCCCAAAAAAAGGCGACGAACCGCAAGAAGCAGACAGGGTCGAAGTCGGGAAAGCAGTTCGTGACGAACACCCGTGCGGCCAAAGCCGCGCGAAAAAAAGTGAGTGAGGCCTGACAATATTCACGACGCATCTCGGTTTTCGGCAAGGGTTGATCTGGCATGACCGGTTTCCCAAAGGTCACCGCTGCGAATTCCGCAGTAGCTGACGCCATTCCGCACATCTCGCGCATTCCTTCCAACCAACACTGGCCTGCGAAGAGATTCGGAAGTTCGGGGTCGGACGGACTGCGTGAACCGGGTATATTAGCGAAGTGCGGTTTGCTGGGCGGTTTTGCATTATCCGGGGCTTTCTGTGTCCTTTCGTTACTCTCTATCGGCGTTCCCCAGGCACCTCTTTGGTGTTGGGTTGTTGTTTGCGCTGATCGTGGCGTGTTCAGCCCAAGAGCCTAAGAAACTGGCGGAACCCGCGAAGGGCGGCGCGTTCCGGTTGCCCGATGGCACCGTCGTTCTGTTCACGAAGAACCCCGATGAGCCGAACCCGAAAGTCGATGGCGTGTTGCTATCGCCGAAGGAGTATCAGACGCTCCTCGACCAAGCCGATTTGGGCAAGAAGGCGAAGGACGCGACGAAGCCGGTGTCGCCGAGTGCCTGCCATGTACGTGGGAAAATCGAGAAGCGGAACGAACGCCAGGTGGCTGTGCTGACGATCGCCTATTCGTTCCGCACAACAGTGCCGAACGCGCAAGTATTACTCGGCTGTCAGCGGGCGTTTCCCGTAGCGGCGACGATGGGCGATGGCAAACTCGCGGTGCTGGAAATCTCCCCGGATGGCCTCGCGGTGTTGGTCGAACGCCCCGGCGAATACACCCTCACATTGAATGCCGACGCACCAATTGCCGCACGCGCCGTGAAAGCGGAACTCGGTTTCGAGATCGGCTTACCACGGGCCGCAATCACGACACTTTCATTTGAAACGCCTGCGCCGGAAGTCAAAAAGCTCATCGTCGGCACGCGCACACCGGACCCGGCCACGCCGTTACGCATCGCGGAAGTGAAACGCACGACCGACGACATCGCACGATACGCGGCCAAAGCCGACGGTACCGGCTCGCCTCTTGGGCCGATCGATTCGCTCGAAGTCGCGTGGGATGCCCCCGGTGCCGCCACCCCGATCGTACCGAGTATCAGCACCGCCGAAGCCGACATTGCCGTGCGAATCGACGATGGGCAGATCGAAACGACCGCGAAGTTTCGCATTCGCGGCGCGACCCGTGATTGGACGTTCTCATTCCCCAAAGATGCCGACGTGACAGCCACGCGCGTCGTCGCCGATCCGGCCTCGGTGGCTACCGCCACGATCGTTCGCCCGACCGACCCGAAACTGCCACTTTGGAAAATCCAATTGCCCGACGCGCTCGGCGAATGGGTGATTGCATCGGTAGTGCGAGTGGCGCGGCCGGACCCCAAGGATGGCAAGTTTGCGGGGCCGTATACCGTTGGCCCGTTTGCGGTGCCCACCGCCGTGCGACAATCGGGAATGATCCGCTTTTACGCGCCGCCGAACGTCCGTCTCAGTGGATTCAAGCACGGTCCCGAACTGCGGCCGTTCGATGTCCCGGCCGGTGCCGAAGACCCACCGACGGCGGCATTCCGTTACACCGCGCTGCCGAACACATCGGACAAGAAGCCGCCCGCGAACATCGAGTTCGAGGCACGCCCCGCACGCGGAATCGTTACCGTGCAACCGCATTACAAACTGACACTAACCCCGACCGGATGGTTGCTCCGTTGCGAGGCGCGCATCTCGCCGGTGCGGACCATCGTCGAGCAAGTGACGATCGAACTACCCGCCGGTTGGCTCGCCCCCGTGGTGCAGCCGCTCGAACTCGTCGACGAAGTGCAAGGCGGCGGCGAACTCGCCGGCAAGCGAACGCTCGTTGTGCGGCTCGCAGCGGGGCAGAAAGATCCGTTCGCGCTCATTCTCGAATCGCGGTTCCCCTTACAGCCCACCGACCAAGATGTTTCGTTACTATTGCCGCGAATGTTGCAAGTCGGCGAGCGCGATGCCCAGGTAACTGTGACCGTGCCGGACTCCTTAGAGGTGCGTGGATCGGTGCGCGAGTGGGACGGCAATCAACCGTCGGCGGTGGCACTCGATTTGAAGCCGACGACACTGCAAGGCGTGAAGTCCGCGCCGGGTTCCGCGCAGTTGGCGGGGCAGTTCGATGCGGGAATTTCGCGGCTCGATTTGGCTTGGCAACCGTACCGCCAAGAGCTTTCCGCCGAGGTGCGAGCCGAGGTGGCGGTGTGGGATCGGCAGCTCGATATATCCGAAACAATTCGCTTCAAATCGCTCGAACCGATCCGCCGGCCGATCCGCTTGAAAGGCCCGCGCTCGCCGACTGCATTCCGCCCGCAACCCGCCATCGAACCGCTCGGCGCGGGCGAGTGGGTGTTCGCGCCAGCCGCCGGTGTGAAGGATGTGACACTCGTCGTGCGCTACTCCGTGCCAGTGTCCGGGAACACGGCCACGGTGCCATTGTTGTGGCCCGATGCCACGAAGATCGAAGCGACGACGCGGGTGTGGGGCGGCGTCATATCCGGTGGGCGACGCGCAACGAAATTCGAAGGGCCGTGGCAGGAACTTGCGCCCGAACCCGATGCGGACCGCGAGGCGATGCCGTGGCTGACGCTGTCCGGAACGGGCAACAGTTTGCCATTGACTTTGGAAATCGGTGAATCGCGCGATGCGGCCAGTGGGGCGATCATCGAGCGTGGTGTCGTGCAAGCGTGGGCGGGCGAAGATGGTGCGATTCTCGCGCGATGCCGATTCGTGTTACGTCGCTGGACGGCCGCCACGACGGAGATCGAAGTCGCTTCGACGACACCGCCCGTTGCGTTCGTCGACCGCGAGCGCATCGACACGGCAACGCCCATTTCCGAGGAAGGCAGCGCGAAGCGGTACCGCATAATATTACCTGTCCTCAAAGCGAATCGGCCGTATCAGATTGTTGAAGTGCGGTACGCGGCGGCACCGGGCCGCAACGATCGCGAAGTGACTATTCCCGCACCGAGTATACGCAGTGCCACGCTGCGCACGCCGATCCGCTGGCACGTGACCGTCTCCGCGAATGCCGTTCCGCTGTTGCCCAACGAAGGCGTATCCGCCGAGTTCCGCTGGCTGTGGCGCGG
>JAYSYI010000422.1:0-12498 GCA_043727665.1 Limnoglobus sp.
GCGCTGGCTTCGGCACGGCATGCGCACAAGATTCAACCGTGGTTCCGCCCCGCCGTGCAGGCCGTCGCGCACATCTTGCAGAAGACCGGCAAAGATGTCGAAGCCGTCGAGTTCCTGACCGAAGCCAGTACGCACCTCGAAAGTGGTATCGTTGCGGCACACCTTGCGGCACTGCAACTCGAACAAAAACAGTACGAAGCCGCCCGTTTGAGCCTGAACCGCTACGAGGAACTCTCCCCGCTCATCGAACCTGACGGCAAAAAGTGGCTGTCGGCACGGCGGGCCGATGTCGCGTATGCGCTCGGCGAGCGCGATGTGGCGGCGACCGCCGCGCGGAACGTCGGCGAAGAGTTTTACACCGGTTTCGCGGAACGGCTGGCGAACGCGCCGATGCAGCCGACGCGGGTTCAGCTACCGCTCGATTTGTCGTACGCCGACGGTACCGAATCGCCCTCGGTGTGTGCGTTGTTGTCGCGATTCTGGAACCGGCCCGCCTCCGAAACGATCACCGATGGCGCGCACCCGCACGATGGCATCCCCGATTTCGGCGAGCGCAAACGGCTGACGGATTCGGGCTGGATCACGCGCGAATTTACGCTGTCTGCGGAGTCGGCGTTCGCGTTACTCGATGCCGGGCTGCCGTTCCTCATTACGCTCGTCGAAGTCGGTGTCAGTCAATCGCGGTTGGCGATCGGTTACGATGCGACGCGCCAGAGCCTGTATCTGTGTGATGGCCACGAGCGCCGCCCCGTGGAGGCTCCGATTGCGGTTCTGCAGAAGCGCTACGCCGCGTCGGGGCCGCGCTGTCTCGTGGCGGTACCGCAGGCGGAAGTGCTTAAACTCAGCGGAATCGTGCTGCCCGATGCCGATCGTTACGATGGATTAGACCGCGTGCAGTTACTGTTGGCTGACGGCAAATATACCGATGCGAAAGTCGCCTGCGATGCCCTGATTGCGGTGCATGCCGGCACGCGTTGGGCGAAACTCGCTGCGATCATCTGGGCACGTGGCACCGCGCACCCGGTGTTGTTGCTCGATGCACTCGACGATCTCATCGTCGATTTCCCCACCGACCCGGCGTTCGCGTTGTCGAAGGCGGCGGTGTTGCGGGAACTTGGCCGCATCCCCGAACGCTACGCCGTACTGCGTGCAGCCGCCTCGCTTCCGGACCCCGACCCGCTGATCGTGCAATCGTTGGCACAAATGCTCCTCGCCGACCCGCGGGCGCAACTCGAAGCGGACCACCTACTACGGAGATCGATCCGCGGTCGCCCCCAGGCTGCGGCCGGTTATTTCCTACTGGCATCGCAACGCTGGGAGGAACAGCACTTCGCCGAAGGCGTCGATCTGTACCGGTTCGCGAGTTGCCTCGACGACCGCGAAGAGCAGTTTGCGGAAGCGTACTTCCGTGCCGCGAAGGTGATGGATCAATCGCCCGAAGCGTTGCGGATGTTCCAGCGGAAGGCGACGCGGGCCGACGTGCCGTTCCCGCCTGCGGTGCGGGCGTTGTTCGGCGCGCTGTGGGATCGCGACGAGCCAGAGCAGGCATTTTCGGCGTTGGCGCGGGCCATCGAGAAACTGCAAGCGAACGGCGAGAAGGCGGCGGCACTTGCGGAACTGCGATTGTTCCGTGCGGAGATGTTCGCGCAGTTTGGCCGGTTCGAAGAATCCGATGTCGAACGCGAAGCGGCCCGTGCAGACACTTCGCCGCAAGTTTGGCACCGGACATCGGCACGAATCGCGCGGATGAAGCCAGACCTCGCGGCGGCGCTCGACCACTTGCAGTCGGCGCTGACGATCGATCCCAACTGGGTCGAAGGTCATCGCATCGTCGTGGCAATCCTCGCCGATACCGATGGCCAGATGGCCGCGCGGGCGTACCTCGGCGCGCTCGTCAATCGCTACCCGTTCACGTACCCCGTGCTGCGGTTGCGGGCCGAGTTCGATTCGCCGAAAGCCGACGATACCGCGATTCACGTGATCCGCGAAACGATCGCGCTTTGCCCGCACGATGCCTGGGCACGACGACAGTTGGCACTTGTACTCGCGGATCAGCGTCGCGACACCGAAGCGCTCGAGCAGTTGCAGTTAGCCGCCGACACCGAGCCAACGCACCCTTCGCACTTCGCGGTGTTGGCGCACGTGCATCGGCGGGCGGATCGCATCGACGATGCACTCGAAACGTACCGCAAGGCGTTGCGGTCGAACGTCGATCACGAACTCGCAGTCGGCGAGTGGATTCGCTTGTGCCGTAGCAAAAAGGAACGGCGCAAAGCGGTGCGGTTCATCGTCGAACAACTGCACTCGCAACCGCACGCCGGTGATGGCCTCGTGGCGTATCGCGATCAAACCTTGTCGTTGGCCGCTGACGATGAAGAAGGCCACGGCCGCCTGCTCGACGAGCTTTACACCGAACTCGATCGCGTGCTCGACGAGCGCCCGGACTTGTGGCAGGCGTGGTCGTTGATGATTCAACAACTGGGATTAATGCACCGCCTCGACGAAGCGCACAGCCTCGCCGAAGAAGCGACCGAGCGATTTCCGTTGTTGGCGCAATTGTGGTCCGACTTGGCCCGTGTGCGTGGTGCGATGGAACGCAACGAAGAACGCATCGAAGCACTTCGCTCGGCGGTGTCGGCGGCCCCCGCGTGGTCGCCCGCTTCGCACGAATTGGCCGATGCACTTTCCGAAGACGATCAAGACGAGGAAGCGGTGACGGTGCTGGAACGTGCGGTCGCGCGATCGCCGCAAGAACCGACGACGACAGCGGCACTGGCGGACCGGTTGTGGACGGCCGGGCGTTCCGAAGACGCACTCGCCCGTGCGCAAACCGCCGTGCGGCTCGACCCCGGATTCGACCCCGCGTGGCGAATGGTCATGCACTGGTCGGACCGCCTCGAACGCCCCGATGAGGTACTGGCATTAGCGCGGGAACTGACGCGCACCCGACCCGGCGACCCGCGTGGCTGGCTGAAACTCGCACGCTTATTGCACGAAAACGAACAAGGAACCGAAGCACTCGCCGCGCTCGATACTGTCATCCGACTCGATCCGCGGAACATCGAAGCGCACGACCAGAAAGCCGAACGGCTGGCCGAACTCGGTCGCTACACCGAGGCACTCGAAGCGGCACGCCCGGCGGAACTCGTCACCGAACAGCCGCTCGTTCTCCAGGGCCGTGCGGCGTGGGTCGAGGCGAAGCGCGGCAATTACGCGGCTGCCATTCCGCCGATGCAGGCACTCGTTTCCGTCGAACCCGAGTACTTCTGGGGCTGGCAGCAACTCGCCGAGTGGTACAACGAAACCGGCCGCGTGGAAGGTTTTCTCGAAGCCGCATCCGAACTCGTTCGCCTCAAGCCCGATCACCCGCTGACGTTGACGATGCGTGGCGAAGCGAAGCTGAAAACCGGCGACCGCTCCGGCGGAAAAGCCGACCTGCGCGACGCGCTGCGGATTGCCGCACAGTACGCGCCGGCGGCGGCGATCCTTTTCGATGCCTGTCTCGAAGACGGCGAAACCCGCGAGGCGCAATCGGCGCTGGCCGTGCTGCAAGAACATGCGGGCGGGCCGGAAGTGCTGGTGAAACAAGTTCAGTTCGCGTGCCGCACCAACGACGCCGAGGCTGCACTTCGCACGCTTGCTGAGCTTGCAGAAACCCCGATGAACGGCTCGCCGTTGGCACTGCAACTCGTGTTGGGCGAACTGCAAACGGCGGGTTGGAGCGATCTCGCCGCCACCGTCTTGAAAGATGCGTGGCAATCGGGCGGCACCTTCAACCCGTGGGCACCGCTCTATTGGCTCGACACCGAACAGGGCGAATCGGCATCGTTCGACGAACGCATTTCCGCCACCGATGCCGCCATCCGCGTTCACCCGCAGTTCCCCGCCGGTTACGACCGCAAGGCCGAACTGCTGAGCCTCGTCGGCCAGTTCGACGAAGCGTTAGCGGCCTGCTACCCCGCCGTAATCGCCGAGCCGATACCGATCACCCTGCGGGGCCGTGCGGCATGGGTCGAGGCGAAGCGCGGGAATCTGCCGCAAGCCATCGTCATCATGAAGCAAGTCGTCGCCATCGATCCGGAATACCTCTGGGGATGGCGGAATTTGGCACAATGGTATGATGTCGAGAAGCGGTTCCGCGAATGCCTCGAAGCCGCCGACCGCATGGTGAAACTGTCGCCGAAAGACCCCGTCGCGTACGGCTATCGCGGCGAAGCGAAGCGGTCACTCGGCGACCGCACCGGCGCGAAAGAGGATTTCCAAAAGGCGTTCGACCTGGACCCGACGTTCGATGTCGCGGGGTTGCACCTCGTTGCGGAACAACTCGAAGTCGGCGACGCCACCGCCGCCGCCGAGACGCTGTCGCGATTGCAAGACCACACCGATAGCCCGCTCGTTCGGTTGCGGGCTACGCAAGTCGCGGCGCAACAAGGCGACTTGCCGCTCGCACAACAACGGCTGCGTTCGCTGGCCATCGATGCGGAAGTGTCCGCCGGTGTGTTGCGCGATGCGACCACCAGCTTCGACCGCCAGGGCTGGACGACCGAAGTCGAAGATATCCTCTTCAAAACGGTAAACAGTAGCGAAATGACAACGGCGTCCGCAACCGTCTGGGCCGAACGGCTGATGCAGGCGGACCTCGGCGAGGTGATACTCAAACTGCTGACCGGGTTGTACGAACGACTGCCCGCCGCCGGTCGGGCGGTGACGCTCGAATATGCCACCGCCACCGTTGCCAAAGGCCGTGCCGAAATTGCCACGAAGATGCTCCATCAGTACGCCGACGAGCTACGCATCGACGATTTCGCGTGGGCCAAAGCCGGTGCGATCCTTAACGACGCCAAGTCGCACGCACTCGCGGCCACGTGGCTTTCGGACTGGAAAGCCCGGTCGAACATCGAGCCGTGGATGTTGATTTCGCTGATGAATTCGTTGCGGGTACAAGACCGCGATGGGGAAGCGAACGATGTCGCGCAGGCCGCGCTCGCGATGTACGGCCCGCCCGCCACGCTCGCCGAATTCCGCAGTTGGCTCGCGCTCGTGGCCGCAATGGAAGGCCGCACCTACGACGCGCAGCAACTGTTGCTCGCGATCGATTCGATCGGCCTGCCCGACGGCACGCGGCTCGTGATGGTGATCGCCGACTCGCTCGTGATGGTGCAAAGCGCGGGCACCGAAGGCAAGAAAGCCGTCTTCCACGAAGCCAAAGAGCGGATCAAGATCGCCGCCGACACCTGTGCCAGCAACGACGTGCCCCCCGGCCTCCCCCGCTGGTACAAAAAAGCCGTCGCCAGGCTCGCCACCGACGCTGGACTCTTCGCGAAAGCCTGGGTCTGGTGGCAACAACTCCACCCCTGGGTGAAGGGGTAGTTTGGCCGCGCAAATTAGCCGCTACGCGGAGTCTTATAGCGGAGCGCGTGCGGGTTAACCCAATTCATTGTTTGTGGGTGAAGTCCACGCGTTCCGCTACGCAAAGCCTGCGTGTCGCGGCTAATTTGCGTGTCGCGGCTAATTTGAGAAATAGATGACGTTACTTCCGCGTGGGTGTTGGTTTCGTTGCGGCGGCTCCGGCGTCTATTGAGGCGACGAGGAAGTAGCTGCCGATGGCGATGATGGCCAGCACGCCCATCGCGAGAATTGCCGGGAACAATCCGGAAGTTTTTGCCTTCGCTTTCGGTTGGTTGACGCCGAACATTGCGGCCATCTTCTTCTCGGTGGCGGCATCGAGAAGCTCGGTATCGGACCAACTCGGCTCGAGCGGTGGCATCGCGAACACGGGGTTCGGCTCCGGTGTGGGTGGCAGTGCGGCGCGGCCGGGTAGCGTTTCCTGAAGGGCGTTGGCGACCGTCGGTTGGTTCGCGCCCGATGGCGATTGCGAGGCTCCCGATTGCGTGCCGAGTTGCACCGCGGAACCGCTCGGTTGTATGCTGTGAAACAATCGCGAGCCACCGGAGACGGGGCCGTTGCCGCTCCAACTGTTGAAACTGACGCCGGTGCCGGGCGAGTTGATGCCGCCATTTGATTCGGGGAAGTCTTCCGACAATGGGACCGATGCCCCGAGCCGTGCCCATGGCGAGAGCGCATCCATCGCTTCGCGGGCGCTTCGGTAGCGATCTTCGATTTTCTTCGCCATCAATTTTTGCACGACGGCCGCCAGTTCCATCGGCACTTCGTTGTTCACGATGTGCAGCGGCGTCGCGTCTTTCATCGCGTGGCTGATCAGCTTCTGCGAGATTTTGCCACCGTGGAACGGCGCTTGGCCCGCAAGCAAATAGTATGCGGTGCAGCCGAGCGAATAGAGGTCGGCGCGGGCATCAACCGTCGAGGAATTCACCGCTTGTTCGGGTGCAAGGTAATCGGCGGTGCCGACGATCTTGGCCCCTTCGCCGCGGGTCAGCGCGTCGTCGTCGAGTTCGGATCGTACGAGGCCGAGGTCCAAAATGCGAACGACACCGGTGCGGTCGAGCAGCAGATTTGCGGGCTTGATGTCGCGGTGAATCAGCGAGCGATCGTGGACGGCAGTTAGCCCGCTGGCGACCTGCCAGATGTAGTTCGCCGCGCGTTGGGGCGTAATGCGGCCGCGGCGGGCGATGAGGTCGTGCAGCGTCACGCCGTCGATATATTCCATGACGAGATACGCCACGTCGCCGTCCATTTCGACGTCGAACGCACGCACGAGGTTCGGGTGTTCGAGTAGCGCCGCCGCCCGCGATTCCCGCAAGAATCGCTCGCGGGCAAACGCATTCCCGGATCGATCCGGCGGCAGCACCTTCAAGGCCACGCGACGCTTCATGCTCGTGTGTTCGGCCAAATAGACCTGGCCCATACCGCCCATACCGATGCGGTCGAGCAGTCGGTATTTCCCCAGCACGAAGCCACGGTGGCGGCCGCGAAGCAGTTGCTCCGCCTGGAATTTCGTCAGCAATCCATCGGCTTGCAAAGTCCGTACGACGAGCGCCGGTGTGTCGAGTTCGGGGTGCGACGACAGAACCGCGTCGAGCTGCGCGTCAGTAAGTAATTGGCTCTTGCGAATGATGTCGAACAGATCCGGCGTGGTGGTCGGTGCGGCCATGGGATATCCAATTCGGCGTAACGAAGATCGCGAAAACAAATGAGTGCGAGTGAACCAAGGATAGATTCGGATTCGCCGCATGAAGTGCAATTATTCGGCATATTCCGCAAACTTCTGCCGGTCTGCCTGAGTTTCGGACGGCGGGCTGTCGACTTCGCGCGGGTGGCCAATTCTGTGAACCGGCCACACGAAACAACTACCGCGTGAAACGAAAAAACGCCTGCCGGAGAAATTCCTCCGACAGGCGTTACGATTCGGATCGAGGGATTTACTTCTTCGGCGTCGCGGCGACTTTCACAACGTACCCTGGCGAGGCGTTGAACGCCTTGACAACCGTGGCATCGTCGGTTTTCCAGACGCGGACTTCGCCATCGTACGCGCCACCGGCGACTTGTTTGCCATCAGGGCTGATCGCCACCGCGTACACGAAGTCGGTCAGCCCTTGGAAGGTTTTCACGTTCGCGAGGCTTTCCATGTTCCACGAACGAATCGACTTGTCGGCAGACGCCGTTAGCAACAGCGGCTCTTTCGGGTGCGCCACGATCTTGAACACATCGTCGCCGTGGCCGCCACCGGCTTTGATCTGCTTGCCTTCGCCCGTTGGCTTCCAGTTCCGCAGTTGTTTATCTGCGCCCACCGAAAAACCAACGCTGCCATCGGCTTTCATCGCAACGCCGTAAACAATGTTCTGATGCTCGGGGAACGTCAGTACCGATTCCTTTGCTTTGAGATCCCACACCTTCGCGGTTTTGTCGCGGCCGGCCGTCAGCAGATACTTCCCGTCGGCGGACAACGCCACGCCAAGAACCCAGTCGGCGTGGTTTTCCACCGTCTGTTCGAGCTTTGCCGCCGCCACGCCACCGGCTAAATCCCACACCCGCACCGTGCGGTCGCAACCGCCGGAGACGAGCCGTTTGCCATCGGCCGACACTGCGATGCAAAGAACGGAATCGTCGGCATCGAGGAGTTGCTTCACCATCGTCAGCGGGTCGTTGACGCCGTCGAGAATGGCGACACCGTTCTGCATTTCCTTCGGCTTGGCGGCAAGGTCGAAGATGCGAACATCACCTTCCTGGCCAGGCCGTCCGCCCGCCACCGCGAGTTTGCCATCGGGCAGGAACGCCATCGCATACGCACGTTCCGCACGGGTGCGAACTCGCGTCACCAGCTTCGCGGTAGCGATGTCCCACACCGTGAGTTCGTGGTGCCCGCCGACGACGAGTTGCTTACCATCGGGCGTAAATGCGAGAGCGTTGACGATCGTGGGGAACGAGTATTTTTCAGCGGGAACGGGCGGTGCCCAGCGCACGCGGAGTTCCTTCACGAGGTCCGCTTTCGGGGCCAGCCCGACATCGAGTTTCGCGCCTTCCTGAATCCAGCGCGCGATAATGTCCGCCTTCGCTTTCGTCACCGCTTCGCCCTTATCGCGCGGCGGCATCCGGCGTTCTTCCATTGTGACCATTAGCGTGTAAAACTCGCTGTCGTCGTGTTTGCCGATGGTGATCTGTTCGCCACCGGAGCCACCGGCCATGATCTTCTCGAACGTGGTCATGTCGTACTTGCCGGAGCGTTTCTTCGTGTCGTGGCAAGCGAAGCAGTTCTCTTTGAGGATCGGTGCCACATCATTGATGAAACTGATCGGCTTGGGCGGTTGCGCCGATGCCGATGGCCCCGCCGCAAATAACAACGCAGCCACCGCCGCCGCAGCGAGCGCACACAATATGCAATAACACGGACGATTCATGGTGGGTCTCTTTCGAAAAGCGAGCAAGGCAAGTAATATTATTATAAGCGACGCCCGCGCCGCAAGAAAGCCCACGCCACGAGAACGTCATTTCACTTTCAACACCGGCTGATCGGGGTGGGCCGGGTTTTATCATATCGCCAAAAGGTTACCCGTTGTCTGGAACGCAAAATTCATCTTGGAAATGTCGCATCGGATGGCGATAATGCTTTGTCAGTCGAATTTCCGTCGGTCGATTCCTTTCGGTGCGAGTGCGCGAACGATGACGCCCCAACAGCCTGGCCGTGAAACCGACGCTCCGATTCTTTTCGATATCACGGTGCGGTGCCAATCGTGCAATGTGAGCATCCGCGTCGCGTCGCGGAAATCCCGATCGGCGTATAAGTTCACCTGCCCGCGGTGTTCCACCGTCAACAACATTGTCGTGGAACTTCCGATCGAACCGTCACCACAGGTTACGGTCCCGCCCGTCGTTTACCAACTCGCCGTTGCGCCGCCGATGCCCGTTGCGAAACCAGCGCCGCCCATCGCTTACCCCGTATCGCGGCCCAAACCGGTCGATCTGTTCGCGCAAGCACTGGCATCGACTACGCCTTCGCGCACCATCTCGAACGAGCCGCCCGAGTTGCCTACGATTCGAGCGCTCGCACGCTTCGGGCTGATGATCGCGAAAGCCGATGGTCAAGTCGCGATGGTCGAGCGCATTGCGGTGCGGGAATTTCTCACGAGGCTGTTTGGCCACAATACGATTCTCGTACGGTACATCGACCCGATCATGGAAGCCGCCGAGAAAGCGATCCCGACCGAGGCCGCCGCAATTGCCGAAGTCGTCCGCTGCACGCCGCCAGATAAACGGCTTGCGGTGTACCAAGCCGCCGAGAAAATCGCCGATGCTTGCGGGTCGCGAAATCCATTCGAGATCGACACACTCAAACGGGTGGCCATCGCATTCGGGATGATACCACCGGCGGAATTGAAGATCGAACCGTCGCCAAAGTTTGCCAACATTTTCAATCTGCCAACGCGACCCAAACCGGTGCCGGTACAACCTGTCGTCGAAGTGCCACCGCCGACCGTCACTCGGATCGACTTAACCGAACTCCAGGCGATGCAAATTCTCACGCGGTTCGGGCTAATGATCGCCAAAGCCGATGGCTTTATCGGCGACCCTGAACGTAGCGCGGTTCGGCTGTTTCTCACGGCATTATGCAGCGACGTTCCGATGCTCGATCGGCGTATCGACGCCGCCATAATCGCGGCCGAGAGAGCGGTACCAAAAGAAGCCGTCGCGATTGCGGAAGTCCTCGCAGGCACTTCGCTGGAAAGACGGCGTGCCATCTATCTGGCCGCCGAGAAGATCGCCGATGGATGGTTGCCGCGAAACCAATCGGAAATCGAGACACTGAAACGGGTCGCCATCGCGTTTGGCGTGCAGGTGACGACTCCGAAAATGGATCCGGTTCCGCAAGTTACTTACATCCCGCCGCCGAAACCGGAGGCCGTACGCCGCGTGGCCGAAGCGCCTCCACCGCCAAGAGTCTCGCCGCCGAAACCGATGTTTGCTGTCGGCGATCCGCGAAAATTATTAGAGATCGAGCCGAAAATGAAGCTGTCGGTCGAATTGATCCGACGACGGTTTGCGGTACTCTCGGAGAAGATCAACCCGAAGAAGGCCGCCGCATTCGGGCCAGAATTCGTGGCGTTAGCGTTGAAGAATCTGGCCGAGTTGCGATCCGCCGCCGAATCGCTGATCGCGCCGTTCGGAGTCCCACTCGACGCTCCCGCCGCCCCGCCACCGCCCACCGATATGCGCCACAACCCCGATCTGGACGATGTCTTCGGGTGATTGCCTAAAACTCTCAGCGTGCTCGTACGATCGTTCGTTTCACTCGAAGACCGAACCGAATGACTCCAGCCACTTCCCACCCCCCCAATCGTGGACTCATTCCCGAATTTCGGAACCAACTAAACGCACCAACGACTTACGTCCGATTTGGGTGGTCGCGATCAAAACCGGCATCAAAAATGCTATGGTTCGTTTAGGCAAAACTGTATCCTAGCTTTGAACCATGCCGGGTCATTCTGGTTCTATTTCGGTTACGACGTGCAAGTTATCGCAATTTGAAAACTTGCACGCCCACGCTGTGCGTTCATTCGGTTTATTCGATATTCACTTCGCCGCCATTGCGTGTGACCAGAGCGGCGAGCGCACTAATGTTGATCGTTTGACGCAGAAATCGCACGGAGCCGTCGCCGAAGAGGGCGTTGACGCCGCCGGTGTGGAAGCCGTAGATCTGGCCGGTGCCATCGACTCCGTAAACGGGGTGGCCGTTGGGGGGAGTGTAAGTGCCGAGCGCTTCGCCGTTCGTCACGTTAATCGCGTTCGGGCCGGGAATGGTCAAGCCGTCGGCGGATGCGCCTTTTAGCAAGTTCAACTCCGAGGCGGGTCGTGCCCAACCGCCGCCGTTGACGCGGTTGTTGCCGTTCGCGGTCAGCACCAGTTTCCCGTTGCGATACTGGTTTGGTCGACCTGCCGATTCCGTCAGTTGGAGCGTATTCGACAGGCCATCGGTGAAGCTGGCGAAGTTCAATTTCACCGACTTCGAGATCGCACCGTTATCGACGCGCCCCGAATTCGCGGGTACGAGGCCGAGTGTGACGAGTTGCGGATCGACGCCGTAAAAGCCCGAATAATCGCCGTTTGCAACGATCGGCGTCCACGCTTCCGGTGGCGGTGCGCCATCGAGAACTTGCCCGTTCGGGGCCGAGGGGCATTCGATCACTTTTAACCGCGAACCGGTGAACGGCGTGTTGAGCGGGTCCGACCAGTTCACCGTCTGGTTGATGTTGCGATAGAGGTTATCCTGCTCGATTTGCGGCAAAATAAACGTCAGCCAGCGGACTCGCACCGTGCTGGTCGTGCTCGGGCGAATATTGCTCGGCAACGAACTGTTTTGATCGTGGTAGCCGTGGAACCCCAAGCCCAACTGCTTGAGGTTGTTAATGCACTGCGTACGAGCCGCCGCCTCACGCACCTTCTGCACCGCAGGCAAAAGCAGGCCGATGAGAATCGCGATAATCGCGATCACCACGAGCAGTTCGATAAGCGTAAACGCTTTGCGACGCGAAATCGACTTTAATTGGAACATCTCAAGTGTCTCCTAAAAACGGTTTATTGAACTTACTTCTTCACGTTGAACGGTGTGAGATTGTTGTTAGTTGTGCTGATGGTTGTTTGGAATCCGGACGATTCGGGTTTTGCGAGTTTGGCGGGAAGCCGGTTCGACGGGCCTTCATCGGGTCTACCGGCGAGCCAGAGTTCGAGCGTGACGCGATACTCGCCCTCCGGGGCACCGTCGGCGGTGTCGTAAGTCGTCAGCGTGAACGCGCCTTCGGCATCGGTCTTGCCCCGCGGCTTCGGGCCATCCTCGCCGACGGGGTGAAACACGACCGCTACATTCGCGAGCGGCTTCGTACCATCGAGAACCTTGCCTGAAACGACAAAGGTCGGTTTGCGGTTGTCCGCCTTGCCACACGACGAACAACAGACGGCCGCGACCGCAAGAACCAGCATGGGCAGACAGCGAAATTGCGGCATACATCACCTTCTTGATAAACTTAGTTTTACTCGACGACAGTAGCTTATCGTCACTAAGTTGATCTGTCTAGTAATGATTATTCG
>JAYSYI010000423.1:0-12463 GCA_043727665.1 Limnoglobus sp.
AAAACCGCCCGCCGGACGCGTCGATACTCGATCAAATCTTTCCTAAACCCAGTGGCTGACGCCCCACGGTCAGTCGTACGAAACGCTGCATTCGCAAGCAGAGATGATCTCTCTGCCTCTCAACCCTGCGCAGATTGGATGAAGTTTTAAGATAGTGCGTTTACTGAATTTGTACAGCAGCTAAATACGAAACGACTATCTTAAACATTGACGTGCTGCTGTTGTCAATTTATTGTTTGAAAATCGCACAATCGCGGATGCGAGCTAACAGTTGTTGTTCGAGAGCGTAATCGCGACCGACGGGGATCCAGCCATAGCTCGAAGAAACTTCAGTTGGAATCACCTCGTTGCGGCGATCCACCGTTGGGGCTTCACGAAATACCGCCCCACCGTTAATCGCGCGGTTGGGCCGTTCTAAATCTTGCAATTCTCTGCGGACTTCGAGTGAAATTTTGTACCCGCCACGCTCCCCCGCCCAAATGTCGACGATGGCGTATTTGCGTATCGTCTGGAACGTCGCGATCAGGCGTTCGCGGTGATCGGGGTTACCCGCTTTCCACGGCTGTTCGAAACCGGGCGCGATGTGCGGAAAAGTTTCAATGTGGCCTGCGTATCGCGATGTTGGTTTGATTTCGAAGTAATCATCGAGCACGTCGATCACTTGTTCGTAGACTTCCGCGTAACCGTTTGCATCCGGTTCGCCTGGCGAAACGAGCAACGGATTTTCGACGTTTGCAACGACAGGCCGGACCACAATCGGGTTGTCCAGCGGCGCAACGGAGGCACACCCGGTGGTTGCCACCGCCAATATCCCTGCCACTCGAACGTACGAAGTCATCTCAAGTCCCCCAGGCCGTTTCGATGTCACATATGGCAAGCCGTAGCAATTGCGTCAAGTCAGATCGAAACGAAACTCGGGTTGTTACCGTTTTCCCGATTTGTGTAGAATTGCGTACTGACAAAGAGTCGGAATGAGGAACAGCGGCATGGATGCCGAGACATTGTCGGCAAAAGATTTCGTCGTTTACCTCGAAAAGGTGACCGAACCGTACACCGGCATGATGCTCTTGGGCTTGGGTGGCTACGCGCCGATAACGTCGATAACGTCGGAACCGTTGCGAATCGAAGTCCGATACGATGGCGAAACCGCATCGGTGGCACGAATGACAGTCATCGATTCGGAATCGCGCGTTCACTTCACAACACAACTGCCGTTCGAAGCACACGTGAGCCGCATCTGCGTGGTGGCCTGCGACTCCGTTGGCGAACTCGTACTCTGCGATGTACCAGCAAACGAAGTGGGACAACGCGATGAGACCATCGCGGTGGCCAACAACGGCATTGGAAGCAAGTGGCTCGGCATCGCAAAACGGGGCGGTAAGAGTGTCGTGAGCGGCCAAATTTTCTCACCGCGCCGTTGGAGGGCACGTGTGAATCGCGTGGCCGAATTGCTGCTTCGAGTAAGGCAAAAGATCCGCACGAAGTGGTTGCTTCGCCGCTTTTCGGGCCGCACCGTTCACGATGCGTTCGTCGCCAATACTGCGACAACGCCGGACGATGTCCGATTCGCGTATCGACCAAAAATCAGCATCCTATTGCCGGTCTACAACGTCGCGCCGAAGTGGTTTTTGAAAGCGGTGCAATCGGTTCGCGATCAGCATTACGACAACTGGGAGTTGTGCATCGCCGACGACTGCTCGACCGAACTGCAACTACGGAAGGCGTTCGCAACGTTGACTGATGACGCGCGAATCCGTTTTGTGGCTCGTAAGGCAAACGGCCACATTTGTGCGGCCACGAATAGCGCCGCCGACCTAGCAACGGGTGAGTTCATTGCGCTTCTCGATCACGATGATTTGCTGGCACCGCAGGCATTGCTCGAAATCGTACGTCGGTTGCAAGCCAAACCCGATGCCGACATCTTGTACTCCGACGAAGATAAAATCGATGCGGACGAACGCCGTTACGATCCGCAGTTCAAGCCTGATTGGTCGCCAGAACTGTTGCTGAGCTATAACTACGTCAACCATTTTACGTGCATTCGCAAGAGCCTATTCGAACGCGTCGGACGCTACCGCATTGGCTACGAAGGTTCGCAAGATCACGACTTGCTTTTACGCGCGACCGAATGCACGGAGCGCATCGAGCACATTCCGCAAATTCTCTACCATTGGCGGGCATTGCCGAGTTCAACAGCCACGGCCGCAGGCGTCAAAACTTACGTCCACACAGCCGGGCGGCGAGCCGTCGAAGATGCATTGCGACGACGGCGTATCCGTGCCACGCTCGAAGTCCCCGTGTTCGCGCAAGAGCTTGGGTTGCCGATTTTGCAACTCACCGGAACGAGCGATGGGCCAAGTGTCGCAGTGATTGTTCGCGGCGCGACAAACGACGCGATGCGAGCAATCAAAGCAAACACCGATTACCGGAACTTCACGGTCTATGCGGAATCGGGTGGAAGCGAGGATTATTTGCTGTTTCTCGATGGTAGTGTGGTGCCGCGATTCCCGAACTGGCTGTCTCGATTGATGGCATACGCAACACTACCCGGCGTTGGAGCGGTGGGTGCGAGAATCGTCGATCCGCACGGCACAACCGCCTCCGCAGGCATCGTTTTGGGTATGCACGACGGCATCGCGCCGGCGAGCGCTTTCTGCGGATTACCTGCGAATCCAGTCAGTTATTACTTCTACGCGGAAGTATCTCGCAACGTGGCCGCCGTCGGCAATGGGTGTCTCCTGACTTCGCAAGCCGCATTCGAACAAGTCGGTGGCTTCGATAATTTGCGATTTCCACAGACGCTGTGCGATGTCGATTATTGCAGCCGCATTCGGGCCGCTGGCTACCGTTGCGTGTCGGTCGCTGGCGTCGAATTGCAAGTTTCGGAAGTGGCACCGCGTAGTAACGATCCCCTCGAACTGGCCACGTTCCTGATGCGAAACGGACGATCGATCGACCCGTACGCCAACCCGAACTGCTCGAGCCGCACGCCGTTTGAACCCAAGAATGACAGTGGCGTGTCATCGCATTCTGCAACAAGCGAACCGCTTCGTGTTTTGGTCGGTGCGCACAACTTGAATTCGCCCGAAGGTGCGCCGCGTTACCTCTCAGAAATTATCCTCGGTTTGAAAACACGCCACACGATTGCACCTTGCATCGTCTCGCCACACGGCGGGGCGGGCGAAGCGGTTTACGCGGCGGCAGGTGTGCCAACAACGATCTTAAACGAAGCGTGGAGCCGTCGTTTCGTCGATGGCGCATGGTCGTCGCGCGAGTATGAGGCGGCACAGGTTGCGTTGCGAAAACAACTTAAAAACCAGCAGCCGGACGTCGTTGTTGCAAATACCCTGTTGACGTTTCCGCTCGTTGAAGCCGCCGCGAGGCTCGGCATCCCGTCGGTCTGGATTATCCACGAAAGCTACTCGGTGGAACACCTTCGCCGCCTCTTCCCCTCGTTCGCAAAGAGCCGCATCGAGACAACATTTCGACTGGCGTCGCGCGTCGTGCCGGCTTCGCACGACACGGCAGTGTTGTTCCGACACCTTGATGTCCGCAAGAATTTTTGCATCATTCATAATGGAATTGAACCAAAGCCGTTCGACGATTATTGCCGACTTGTGACGCGCGATGAAGCGGCGCGACAACTGCCGGGCGAATGCAGCAAAAAACGCATTCTCTCTGTCGGCACCGTCTGCGAACGCAAAGGCCAACACACGCTGGTCGAAGCCGCCGCAATTTTGTCGCGGACCCGCAACGACTTCGTTTGCGACCTCGTCGGCGTACGCGATTCCGTGCCCTATTCGAGCTACGTTCGCGAACTCGTACGGCGAAATCGACTGGAAAACGTTGTCAATCTCGTCCCCGAAACGGATCGCGTCTGGCCGTTCTACCGTGCGGCGGACATCTTTGCGTGTACATCGCACATGGAGACGTTTAGCCGCTCGATCCTCGAAGCCGAGGCGTTCGGGTTGCCGATTGTGACGACGCCGTGCGAAGGAATCGCGGAGCAAGTCTACTGGGGCTACAACGCACTACGCTTTGAAATCGGCAACGCGAATCGACTGGCAACGCAGATTGCCCGCTTCCTCGACGATGACGAATTTCGCAAAAACGCCGGACTACGGTCGCGTGCCGCTTTTGATAATCACCAGACTTACGACGAAATGCTCGATCAATATGAAACGACGTTACGGTCGGTGACGAACGTCCGCAATTTGCAACCCGTACAAAAAGTCGCCGCACGTCGCGCGGCATGAGGAAACCAATGGCCTCACTTCAAACGATCGGGCGAAGGATGGCTTTTGCACTTTGCCGCAAGCTCTCTACGCCGATTCGCAACCGCTACCGGCAGTTCGCAGACACCTGTCGCGGTGAAACGGAGGCGACGTTTTTCGACATATACAACGTGCGGAAATTCAACCGCACTCTCGCGGTTTGGGGTGTCGCGCCGCTCTCGCTCGATCGCGATGCGGTTGAACGCGGTGTCGCGGGCGCGGCGCGTTTCGTCGTCAGTTTGCTTGCGAATCATCCCGTACTTCGTCGACGATTCCCCCAAGCGTTGACTAGTGGTGTCGATGGTGAATTCGCAAAATGGCTTTTAAAATCGGGTTTATCGACGATTGCCACCGATCGGATTCGCGAAGCGTTCGAGGCCGATCTCGGTGCGAGAGTACGCCGTGTGTTCGAACTACGTGAAGATCTGCGCGGTGTCTGGCCGCTCGCGTTGACGCCGAAACAGCGCGGCGAATTCCTCGGCTGGCTGATGTCGTACGGCAAAAAAGACTTCCAAATTAGCGAAGAATCGGTGTTATGGTATGCTTTCGAAACTGACGAAGACCCCGCGCGCGGACTGGCCGCCAGTTTCCGATTGCACCCCGAATGGCAGGCCGCCGTGCCGCACGGCTTAACGCGATTCGGCTGGGACGAACTCAAAACGTGGGTAGGAAAACGCTACGGTTTCGATTGTCGTTGGCTGAAACGCGCAACGTACATTCCCGATTGCGGGCCGTGGGACGAGCTGCGCGAGTGGCAGATCGCGAAGCCAAATATCGTTGGCGAACTCCCACAGAATGCGGATGCGGTGGCGGCATGGATCGCCGCACGACCTGCGGTGCGATCACTCGGTGCGCACGAAATTACCACGTTGCAACGCGAGATTCGCGAGGGTGTTCCCACACAAATTGGCGTGAATGTGATTGGCCTGTTCCGCTACACATCGGGCTTGCAACAAGCGGTGAAGAGCACGGTCGAGTCGTTGAACCAGTGTGGCGTACGGACGGCTCTCCGCGACTTCCCCGTACTTTTTCTGCGTGAGCCACGTAACAAAACCGCGTTCGATGGCCTCGAAACTTTCGACGTAACGATCTTGAACACCGGTATCGATGTGCCCGTTGCGGAGGCGTATCGCAAGTGCGGGCTGCACCCGCGCTCGGGCGTTCACCGCATCGGCATCTGGTGGTGGGAACTCGAAACGCTGCCCGCCGCGTGGCACGATCGCGGCGATGGCGTCGATGAAATTTGGGCACCGACGGAGTTCATCGCACAGGCGATGCGGACGGCGTTTCGCAAACCGGTTTACCCGATGTTGCCCGGCGTTTCGCTGTCGCCGTTCGTGCCACTGCCCAAGTCGGCGTTCGGGCTCGACGCCGCGAAAACGACGTTCACGTTCGTCTTCGACATGAACAGCCGAATGCAGCGGAAAAACCCGCTCGGCCTGATTCGGGCTTTCCGCAAAGCCTTCCGTGCCGATGAAGCCGTCCAACTCGCAATCAAAGTGTCGCCGCCCGAAACGTATTACAAGGACCAGTGGCAAGAACTTCGCGAAGCCGTCGATGCTGCCGGCGTCACGCTGATCGACCGCGTGTTATCGCGTTCGGAACTGCTCGCGTTGCTGAATGCCTCGGACTGCTATGTGTCACTCCATCGCTCGGAAGGCTTCGGTTTAACCTGCGCGGAAGCGATGTTGCTCGGCAAACCGGTGATCGCCACCGCGTACTCGGGCAACCTCGATTTCATGACGCCCGAAAATAGTTTGCTCGTGCCGTTCCAGCGAATGACGTTGCAAGAAGACATCGACCCGTATCCGCGAGGGGCAGTGTGGGCCGACCCGGACATCGACCGTGCGGCGGAGTATATGCGCTTCATTCACGATTATCCGGCGGAGGCGAAAGCACTCGGTGAACGTGCGAAGCGCGAAGTGGAGGCGACGCTTTCACCGATCGCGGCAGGAAAGCGGATGGTCACGAGGCTCGAACAGATTCGTCGCGAACGCGGTCAGTCGGTGTGACTTCGTCTATGCCCATAGGTAGTTCGACGCGAAAGCGACTACCTTTCTCCGGTTCGCTTTCGACGTGAATCGTGCCGCCCAGTTGCGCAACGTACTCTTTCACAATAGCGAGGCCCAACCCCGCGTGAACGCCGGTGGCCGTGCGCGACGCATCTGCGCGATAGAACCGCTCGAACACCCGCGACACCACACCGGGCGTCATGCCTATACCCTTATCGATAACGTCAAAAAGAACGGTATTGCGTGCAATTCGTGCGACGAACAACTCGACGCGACCGCCGGGTGAGTTGTACTCAATCGCGTTATGCAGCAAATTTGTCAGCACTTCGCGTAGCTTCTCCGCATCGGTTTCCAGTTCGATTCCATACTCGGCATGGATCTGAAATTGTAACCCCTGCGACTCGGCCAGCGGGCGAATAATACTCACGCAACGCTCAACGAGTTCCCTCGCATCGACTCGTACTTTCGCCACCGTCGTATGGCCCGCGTCGATGTACGCAAGCGTCATCACCCGCTCGACGAGTTGGCCGAGTTGCTTGGTTATCACGCGGCATTCGCCGAGCGTTTGCTTGTACTGTTCGACACTCCGCGGCTTGCGAAGTGCGACATCGAGCGTCGTTAAGAGTGCCGCTACGGGCGTACGCAATTCGTGCGAAATGTCCGCAACGGCCTGCTTTTCGCGGTCGAATGCGTGCTTCAATTGATCGAGCGTTTGCGTCAGGTGCTGATGAATCGGCAGTAGTTCTTGTGAGAGTTCGTCTTTTTCGACGGGCAACGAAAAGTCCTTTTCCGTCACGCCACGCACGGCATTCGTCAGCGTGTGGAGCGGTGTCATTCCGCGGCGAATCAGGATCGGCCCGCCGACCAAGAGCGCGGCAAACGTCGCGGCTCCGGTGGTGGCCAAGGTGATGCGTACCGCTCGTTGCGTTCGCGCTGTATCTGCGGAAAGTTCATCCTTTTGTTCGGTTTCGTCGGCGTGAATTTTCGCGATGGTTTCACTCAGTTCGGATATCGGCCGCGCCACGTGAATGTACACGCCCGGCAACGGATCGGGTGGCGGAGAATTCGCGCGGTTCGGCGGCGGTCCTGGCGGCCCCGGTGCGCGGGCGAAGTTCGATGTCAGGAATGGCAACACGGTCCGGAAGACGACGCGGCGGCCGACTGCCCCGCCAGGGATATTCACATCGTCGTGGAAATGGTCACCGAGCGACAAGCCAAACTTCGCGGGTTCGAATGGCAGCGTGTAGTTACCGAGATTGGCGGAGCGCCGCACGCTGTTCGCCGAGCTATTGAGTTGGATGAACTCTTGCGAGCGATCATCTTCGTCGAGTTGCCGTAGGAATAATTCATCGAGTTTCAGGCTGGAGAAATACGCGCGCATTGCGGGATAAAACATCGGCCCTGGGTTACGCCGTCCCGGTGCGCTAACCGCGAGCCAGACGGCGGGCGAAATGGCACCGACGGGGCCAGTCATCATTCCGGGCATCGGGATGAGGCCGAGCAATGGCCCATTGATAACGAGTTGAAACTTGCGCGATTCGACGTTGGCTTGTGCGATGTATTCGTTGTTCGCGGTCTTCCCGACCACCCGCGCATGTGCGAGGAGTTCGCGGTCGAATTTCTCGCGTTCATCGCGAATGCGTTCCTCGGCACGTAGGCCAATCGCCTCGGCGGCGGCTTGCTCTTTCTCCATCAGCGCGCGGCTACTCACGCGGTCCGCAAGCACGCCGACCACGCCCAAACCGAGCGTGAGCAACAACAGAAAATACATGATGAGCGACCGCTGAATGGATCGCATAAATGGGTACCGTAAGTGTAACGACTATTTCTTCGCGACCGGTTTCGGTGCGGCGGGAAGATCGTCTTCGCCACGCAAAATGTAGCCTTCGCCCCAGCGTGTCATGATCAGCGGTGGATCGAAGCCTTTGTCGATCTTGTTCCGCAAATAGCGAATGTACACATCGACCACGTTAGACGTGTTCTCGTCGTATTCGTCGTAGAGATGTTCCCAAATCATCGTCCGCGTAACGACTTTGCCACGGTGGAATGCCAGGAATTCGAGCAGTGCATATTCCCGCGGCGTCAGGTGGATCGAAACCCCCGCGCGATCTGCCCGCCGTGCCGCCGTGTCGATTGTCAGGTCGAATATTTTAATGAACGGGTCTTTAACCTGATGGCTACGGCGAACTAGGGCACGAACGCGAGCGAGGAGTTCGTCGAGTTCGAATGGCTTCGCCAGGTAATCGTCGGCACCCGAATCGAGGCCGAGGATCTTATCTTCGGTCGTCGTGCGTGCGGTCAGCATCAGCACGTGAGTGAGAATCCCGCTCGAACGCCATTGTTTTAGCAGCGTCAGGCCGTCGATTTTCGGCAACATAATGTCGAGAATGATGACATCGTACTGGGTTGCCCGCGCCTTCGCGTCGGCGTCTTCGCCATCGCTCGCCACATCGACCGCGAAACTCTCTTCTTCCAAGCCCTGCCGCAACGCTTTCAGCAGCGCGACTTGATCCTCGACGAGCAACACCCGCACGGCAGTCTCTCCGGGAGTTTATCACATTAACAACTACCGTTCTAACAGCTTTGCCATGAGTGCGTTATGAGAATCGAAATAATTCAGCGAGACACTTCTTCCACGCCATCGACGAACCGTTTGCATTCGGGCAAAGCATTTAGAAACTGTTTGCCGTAGCCTTTTGTTAAAACGCGCGGGTCGAATATGACGACCATGCCCTTATCGGTGGCGGTGCGAATGAGCCTGCCAAAACCCTGCTTCAGCTTGATGATCGCTTGCGGGACTTGGTAATCGTTGAACGGGTTGCCGCCGTTTTGCTGAATTGTTTCGAGCCGGGCTTCGGTGAGCGGGCGATCCGGCACCGCGAATGGTAACTTCGTAATCATCACGTTCGAGAGCGCATCGCCGCGAATGTCAACGCCCTGCCAGAAACTATCGACGCCGAACAACACGGAGCGCGGCGTCGTGCGAAACGCTTCGAGCATTTTCGGTGCGGGCAACCCTTCGCCCTGGCAGAACAGTGTGTACTGGTTCTTCGCGATCCACGGGCGCAAACGATCTGCGGCCCGTTGCAAAAACTGATAGCTCGTGAACAACACGAACGCCCGCCCGGAAGTTTTGGCAATCATCTCCGGCAACTTGTCTAGAACCGCCGATTCGTACGCCGCCGATTGTGCAGAAGGGTCCGGCATGTTGCGGAACAGGTGCAACTCGACCTGATTCTTGTAATCGAACGGGCTGCCGAGTTGCACGGTGTCGGCTTTATCGAGGCCGAGCCGTTTGCGAAAGAGGTTGAACCCTTCGCGGCCGCCGGCGCTCATCGTCGCGCTCGTCAGAATTACGGACGGTACCTTGTCGTATAGCTGTTCCTTAAGCGCTTTACCGACCTCAATCGGCGCGCTCGACAGCGTTACCCGTGGGATGCGGCCCTGGCCTGCTCGCACTTCGATCCAGTAAACGTGTCCATCCATCATCTGCCCGAGCCACTCGCGCACGCCGTTCGCTAACCCCGTCAGGCGATCCGCACGGCTCGTCAGTTCGATTTTGTCTTCGTCCTCGCTCAGCACTTTCGCCAGGATCCGCAACGCGCCAGCCAGTTTGTCGAGTTCGTTCGAGAGAATGTCGGGGGTGATGCCCGTTTCGCGAACCCGCCCGGTGCCACGCGGTTGGCTGGAATGCCACGTATGTAGCGCGCCGAAAAACCGCTCCGAGGCGTGTCTTGCCGCTTCAACGAGTTGAAAACTTTCGCCGTCGCCATTCGTGGTCAGCACGCCTTTGTTGCCACGCGGTGCAAGCAGTTCGTTCAACAAATACTCGACCGCACCTTGCCCGATTTGCAACCCGAGGTGGTCGGCGGCGACGTCTTCGAGGGTGTGCGCTTCGTCGAAAATCACTGCCGTGTAATCCGGCAACAGCCCCACTCCTTGCTTGCGAAGGGCCAGATCGCTGAAGAATAGCGAGTGGTTGACGATGAACAGATTCGCCCCGTGAACGGTCTTGCGCGCCTTGTAATAAAAACAAGTCTTGTGGGTTTTACACTTCTTGCCAAGGCAGTTGCCGTTATCGGACTGGACGACATCCCAAACCGAGGACATTGGCTGAAAGCCGAGATCGGCCTTGCTGCCGTCGAGAGTCGTTCGGGACCATTTTCCGACCTGAATGAGTTGTTCCATCGCGACGGGATCGCTGCCGATGACGTTCATACGTTGCTGGGCGGCTTGCAACCGACGTAGGCTGAGATAGTTCCCGCGGCCCTTAACCAGCACCGGGCGGAATTCCATACCCAAGGCGGCTTGTAGGAACGGAATATCCTTTTCAATTAGCTGCGATTGCAGGTTAATCGTGTGCGTCGAAACGACGATACGGGCGTCTTTATTCTTCGCAATTTCAGCAATCGCAGGAGCCAGGTACGCGAAGCTTTTGCCAACGCCTGTACCCGCCTCGACGAGCAGCGGTCGACGCCGCGCGATCGCATTCGCCACCGCCGCCGCCATATCTTGTTGCTCGGCCCGCGATTCAAACCCCGGCATCCGGCTCGCAATCAGGCCGCCCGGTGCCAGCATATTGTCGTTCTTCATACTCGTATTATCGGAGTTCTGGCCATCCCTGTCAGCGTCAGTCTTGCGACGTGTGGCAAACTGTGACCGTGCGTTATGCCACGACCACCGGTTTAATCAAACCGGCGGCGGCGAGGCCATTCAGTACGAACTGCACCGCGATGCCTGCAAGCACTAGCCCGAGGATGCGACCGAGCACGTGGATACCCGTCGTACCTAAGCGGCGCTGGATTGGGTCGGCGAGCCGGAACGTGATGTAACTCACCAGCCCAGTGAGTGCGATCGCACCGAACACGACGGAAACTCTTGCGGTGTCGTCGGCTTGCGACATCAGCACGGTGACCGTGGAGAGTGCGGCGGGGCCAGCAAGGAACGGTATCGCGAGGGGCGTGATGGCGACATCGGAAGTGGGCTGTGCATCGGTCATTTCTTCGGACTTTTCTTCCTTATGATCGGCACGAATCATATCGAGTGCGACGACGAACAAAATCAGCCCGCCCGCAATCTGGAACGCAGGGAGTGTCAGCCCGAGGTGGCGAAACAGGATGTTGCCGATGGCGGCGAAACCCATCAGCGTAAGCGTGGCGGTGATGCAGGCGATGAGTGCGGTTTTCTTGCGTCGCTGTGTCGAGTAGTGGGCGGTCAGCGCCATAAACGCCGGTACGGTCCCCGGCGGATCGACGAGGAAGAGGATTGAGATAAACGCCGTGGTCGCAAAATCGAGCATGGTGGTGTTGTATGCCATGTGGCTGACGCGGGCACGCGGAATGACCCCAGCCATTACCCACCCACTCTACCGTGGACTCATTCCCAAATTGTAAACCTTCGCCGAAGCCTTTCTGCGCGCGGAGGGGGTTCGCCTGAATGGCGAACGCGATCGCTTCTCCTCGCATCGCTGGCTGCGTTACGAGCGGGATTCGACCGCCCGCATTCGCGCACTCTTCCAGGTACCATCGCAACCACGCGGATTGATCTGCTGCTTTTGCAGCGTCTCGAAAATCGAAAACAGCATCACCGCCAACTCGCCGCTCCACTCTCCACTCTGAACCCGATCCATAATAATTCTTGCGACCCACCGCCGGGCCCGTTGGGCCCGCTCCGAAGCATTGTTGTCCATCGGAATTTGCGGGTCGTCCACGAATCGCGTCAACCCCACCCAGTCGTTCTGCAAACTCTCCAACGAATTGCGACGCGGTGCAAGAAGTGTCTCGTCCGACAACTCGTCCGCCGCCTGCGTTTCCATTGCGGTTACGCTCGCACGCCGCTTCGCATCGGCGGCGGCAAACTCGGGCGTTCCCTACTGCGCGATCCGTTTGCGATTACAGCGATATACTTCCCGAATCCGAATGAGCCACTCGATCGGCTGGTGAACGAGATTATGCGAATCGCCTTAGATCAAGAGCTATTTCCGTTCGTGACGACTCCGGGCGTGAAGCAACCGAACGGGGAAATGAAGCCAGTAGGCGGCACGAATAACGAAGTGGAACGCGGGCTGCGACCGCCGGCCGAAGCGCGAAAAACGGGACAGACCAGCAAGACGTTGGCCGACGCACGGCGACAAACGATCTTGACGAGCGTACTCGAATCGTTGCGTTTGTACTTGAA
>JAYSYI010000424.1:0-12427 GCA_043727665.1 Limnoglobus sp.
AAGACGCTTCGCACCGGCACCGTGGCCGAAGTCGAAGCCGCCGTCGCCGCCTGCCTGAAAGCGGGCGGCGGGCAGAAGCACATCCTCAACCTCGGCCACGGCGTCGGTAAGGAAACCCCCGTCGCGAACTTCGAAGCCTACATTCGTGCGGCAAGGCGAGTGACGAGTGGCGAGAACGCGGAGAAACGGTGATGAGACAACTTGTAATTGCGATCTTGATTGCATTCCCAATCAACGTTCGAGCCGCTGAGCCGACGGCGACTTCGTTGCTTGCGTTGCAAGAGCAGATGCGGACGATGATCGATGCGGCGGAGCCGTCGGTGGTGTCGATTGTCGTTTCTTCGAACGAGAAATACCCGGCTCGCAACGAGTCGAAGCCGTGGCAACTTGGCACGTACCAGAAACTTGCTCGGCAGTTGCCGGGGTTCGCACAAGAACGCGATCGGCTCGATCTCGAAGACATTCGCAACATTCCGGATAACTCGTTTGCAACCGGCGTGGTCATCGACTCCTCCGGGCTGATCCTGACAAACTATCACGCGATTGATGGTGCCCGCAAAATCTATGTGCGTTTCTCCGGTGGTGGCGGTTCGTATGCGGATATTCACGCGGCGGATGCACGAAGCGACCTCGCTGTACTCAAGCTCATTGATGTCGGTATGAAGCTCAAAGCGGTGAAGTTTGCCGATGTGCAACTCCACGACCAACCGGGCGGCGCGAAGGCGAACGTCTACCGCGGGATGTGGGTTTTATCACTGGCGCACCCGTTTGCATCGGGCTTCGCCGACGGCCAGCCGAGCGCGTCGTGGGGCATACTTAGCAACGTGCGGCGTCGCGTCGCTTCGGCCGGTTCGGAAGAGCAACGCCAAGGATTTTTGCACCAGTACGGCAGCCTATTGCAGACAGATGCACGGCTCAACTTCGGTTGCAGTGGCGGCGCGCTTTTGAATTTAAACGGCGAACTGATCGGGCTGACATCGTCGCTGGCCGCCGTGACGGGAAGCGAAGCGAGCGGCGGTTACGCGATCCCGATCGACCCAATTTATCGCGGTATCATCGAGGCATTAAAGGAAGGCACAGAGGTCGAATACGGCTTCCTCGGCGTCGCGCCGGGTGGCATGTCGATCGACGAGCGACGCCCTGGATTGCTCATCGGCGCGACGACCGCAAACACACCGGCGGGCCTTGCGAATCTGCGACAGGGGGATATTATTCAGGCCGTGAACGGCGCACCGATTCGCGAGCCGGACGATCTGTTTCTGCAAGTTGGTGGATCGCTCGCCGGTTCGAGTATCATGCTTTCGATTCAGCGCGATCAAACGAAAATTAACGCGAAGATCCGCCTCGCGAAGTTCCTGCATCCGCACCCGTGGATCGCGTCGAATCAGCCCGCTGCCGTACATGGATTGCGCGTCGATTACAGTAGCTTGCTCGCCCAGCAGCAGGGTTTCGGCCCCGGTTTTCGCATGACATCCGCACAGAATGGCGTGATCGTTCGCGAACTGATTCCGAAGAGCGTAGCGGAAGTACGCTTTAAGAAACTCGCGAATCAGCAATCGCGCTGGCTCATCACCGCCGTCAACGGCAAAGAGGTTCGCACGCCCGCCGAGTTCTACGCCGAGGCCGGGCGAAACCGCACCGCCACGCTGACCGTCAGCAACGCGATGGACCCGAACAGCGAATCCCTGACTGTAACCCTACCGTAGCGGTGCCACGCGATGAAATATGCGATTTGCAACGAAACCTTCGTCGATTGGGATCACGAGCGGATCTGCCATCGGGCTGCCGAACTCGGTTACACCGGCCTCGAAGTCGCGCCGTTCACGTTGGCCTCGCGAATCACCGATGTCAGCACCGCACGCCGTACGGAGCTTCGCCGGCAGGCCAAATCGGCGGGCATCCCGATTATCGGCCTCCACTGGCTGCTCGCAAAAACCGAAGGCTTTTACCTAACGACGCCCGATGCCGCCGTCCGCGCGGCGACGGCGGATTACTTTATCGCGCTCGCCGAAGCGTGTGAGGAACTCGGCGGGCACCTGATGGTTCTCGGCTCGCCGCTCCAGCGAAATTTGTTGCCGGGCGTATCGCACGCGGAAGCGGATCGCTACGCGCTCGACACACTCGCGCGATGCCTGCCGACACTCGAACGCACCGGCGTAACGCTCTGCCTTGAACCGCTCGGCCCCGTCGAAACCAATTACATGAATACGGCGGCATCGGCGGTATCGCTCATTCGCGAACTGAACCACCCGAACGTGAAATTGCACCTCGATGTTAAGGCAATGTCGACGGAGAGCGTATCGATACCGGACCTGATTCACGCGAATGTGGGCGACACGTTTCACTTCCACGCGAACGACCCGAACCGCCGCGGCCCCGGTTTCGGCGACACCGACTTCCGGCTCATTTTCAAAGCACTCCAAGACACCGACTACACCGGCTGGGTCTCGGTGGAAGTCTTCGATTACACGCCCGACCCCGACACAATCGCCCGCGAAAGTCTGCGATACATGCGCGAATGCGTATCTTAGGATTCTCTCCTTCTCTCACGGAACGAATCCCATGATCACCCGCTTTGCATTCGTGATACTTCTTGCGAGTGGCAACTTTGCCATGGCCGAACCGCAGCTTTCGGTCGGCTTCGGCGAGGTCGATGTGTCGCCGGTGATCGGGCCGAAGCCGGTGTTTATGGCGGGCTTCGGGCAGGATCGCCGCGCGACGAAAATCCACGATCCGATCATGGCTCGCGCCGTCGTCATGAGCGATGGCACGAAGAAAATCGCGATGGTGTGCGTCGATGTCGTGGGGCTGTTTCTGCCGAGTGTGAAGAACGTTCGCAAGCAGCTAACGGGCTACGAAACCATCTTAGTTTCCAGCACGCACAACCACGAAGGGCCGGATACGCTCGGGTTATGGGGGTCGAATCCGTTCCGCTCGGGCGTCGATCCGGACTATCTGAAATCGCTCGAAAACGGCATCGTGGCCGCGATTCAAAAGGCCGACAAATCGCTTCAAGTTGCCACTGCCGAAATTGGCACCGCCCGCGATGCATCGCTCCTTCACGATGCCCGCATGCCCGACATTAAGCACGATGAAATCGTCGTGCTTCGCTTCCGCAATCCGAAAGAGACCAAGCCACTCGGGCTGTTGGTGCAATGGAACTGCCACCCCGAAACGCTTGATTCTCGCAACACGGAAATTAGTGCGGACTACGTGCATGCCACCGTCGAAAGTCTCCGCAAAACGCACGGCTGCCCCGTCGCGTACTTCACGGGCACCGTCGGCGGGTTGATGTCGTCGTTGCACGTCGAAGTGAAAAACGACAAAGGCGTCAGCCTCAAGGATGGCACGTTCGAGAAGACCGACGCTTATGGCGAACTCGTTGCCGGACTGGCCAACAAGGCACTCGCGAAAGCGGTCGCCGTCAATCTGGTGCCGTTCGATATTCGCACGCAATCGGTGTTGCTGCCGATCGAGAACGGGCTGTATCGAATCGCGTGGCAAGTTGGCAAACTGCGGCGTTCGATTTACAAATGGGAAGGCGATTCGACGCCCGCGAAATTGAGCGAGACGAAGGACATTTCGCAACCGGTGGCCGTGCTCAGCGAGATCGGTTACCTCAAGCTCGGCGACCTCGAAATTGCGGCGATCCCCGGCGAGATTTACCCCGAACTCGTGCTCGCGAAAGTGCAAGACCCCGTCGATGCTGGTGCCGATTACCCCGATGCCGCGATTGAACCCGCGATCTATCCGCAGCTACGCAGCAAGCACAAAATGCTGATCGGCCTCGCGAACGACGAACTCGGTTACTTCATCCCGAAACGCCAATGGGACGAGAAAGCCCCGTACTGCTATGGTCTAAAAAAATCGCAATACGGCGAGATCAACAGCATCGGCCCCGAAGCCGCGCCGATCATCTGCGAAGCCTTCCGAAAGTTGGCGAGGCGTAAGTAATCGCTGTCACACGCCGAGTTCGAGCGCGTTCAGAAGTAGATCTTTCACCGCCGTCATCGGCACGCTGATGCCGGGGTTGTGGCCGTGGCCGATAAGTATAGCGCGGTCGAGTGGATTGATCGCGGGAAGGCCGTGGCTGCCTTTTACGATGTGCGCATCGAGTGGCACCAAGTCGAAAATCGTGCGGAAACCGAGCTTCTTTTGAATCAGTCGTCGGCCCGCATGCAGTTTCGGTAGCCGGAACTTCGGGTCGAAAAACAACTCGCACGGGTCGAAACCGGGCTTGTTGTGGATCGCCACCGCCCGCGCGTAATCGGGTGCGACGGCGTCGTCGAGCCAGAACGGGTACGCGAACCAGGCGTTCGGCTTCGACAGTACGACGATCTCGCCGCTCCGGTCGTGGTCGAGTTGGTACTTCGCACGGGCTTCGCCGCAAAGCACTTCCGCTACGCCCGCCGTCGCAGCGAGTTGTTCGCGAACGCGCTCGATATCTGCGGCATCCTTCACGTAGACGTGTGCCAACTGATGATCGCAGACCGCAAACGCACGGCTATCGAACAGGTCGAGTTGCTCGCCGAATGGCCCCATTCGCACCGAAAGCAGACCACTTTGCCGCAGCACGCGATTGAGGTACACCGGCGTGTCGACATCGCAATGGCCGTACTCGCTGACGATCCAGACATCGGCACCGATGGCGTTCGCCGTATCGAGTAACGGGGCGCAGGCCTCGTCGAGTTCGCGCGTCAATTTCGCCATATCGCAGCCACTCGGCCCGCGGCGTTGCGGTTCGTAATCGAGGTGCGGCAGGTACACGAGCGTTAGGTTCGGCTGAAAATCGGTCAGCATTTTTGCCGCACTCTTGGCGATCCAACTCGTGCTCGGCAACCCCGCCATCGGCCCCCAGAACGACGGGAACGGGAACGGTCCGAGTCGCTTTTTCAGGCTTTCCAAGTACTCCGGCGGCGAACCGGTGACATCGAACGCCTTGTTGCCATCGACGCCATACCAAGGCTTCGGCGTGATCGAATACGCGACATCGGCACCCTGATTGAACCACCAGAACAGCTTCGCGCACGTGAACGGTTTACCTCGCGCGCTGGCGCGTTTCTTCGCAGTCGTGTAGATCGGCTCGGCCTGAATGATCGCGTTCGATTGCTGCCAAAACCGGACTTCTTTCGTATCGCGAAACAGCCAGCCGTTCGCGACGATGCCGTGCTGCGAGACGGGTTGCCCCGTCAAGATCGTCGCTTGCGTGGTGCAAGTGACGGCGGGTAATACCTCCGGCATATCCGCGAGCCAACCGCGTTTGGCGAGTGCCGATAATCGCGGGGTATGTGGTAATAATCGGGGCGTCAGGCCCACGGCATTGATGAGAACGATTGGCGGCATGTTTACCCGATCAGTGGCTTGACGACCGTCCCGTGAACGTCGGTAAGACGATAATATCGGCCCTGGAATTTGTACGTCAGCTTCTCGTGATCGATCCCGAGTTGGTGCAGAATCGTCGCTTGCACATCGTGAACGTGAACGCCGTTTTCAGCGACGTTGTAGCCGTAGTCGTCGGTCGAACCGTAGGTGAGTCCGGGCTTCACGCCGCCGCCCGCGAACCACATTGTGAAGCAGCGCGGGTGGTGATCGCGGCCATAATTCCCGGCAGTGAGCTTGCCCTGCGAGTAGTTCGTGCGGCCAAATTCGCCGCCCCAAACCACGAGCGTATCTTTCAGCATTCCCGTCCGTTTGAGGTCTTGCACGAGGCCGTAACAGGCGCGATCGATGTCCTTCGCCTGGCGTTTGATGCCACCCGGCAGCCCACCGTGATGGTCCCAACCGGGGTGGTATAGCTGAATAAATCGCACGTTGCGTTCGGCTAAACGCCGGGCCAGCAAGCAGTTCGCGGCAAACGTCCCCGGCGTCTTCGCGTCTTCGCCGTAGAGATCGTAAACGTCCTTCGGCTCTTTGCTGAAGTCCATTACATCGGGCACGCTCGTCTGCATTCGGTACGCCATTTCGTACTGTTGCACCCGCGACAGAATCTCCGCATCGCCCTCGGTTTCGGCTTGAATGGCGTGCAATTCGGCGAGGCGATCGAGCATTTTGCGTCGGCTGTCGGCACTTACACCATCGGGGTTCGCGAGGTACAGCACCGGCTCTTTGCCACTGCGAAACTGAACGCCCTGGTGCGTACTCGGCAGGAATCCGTTGCCCCAAAGGCGTGCGTATAGCCCCTGTTCGGTGCGGTCTTTTGAGACGAGCACGGTGAACGCGGGCAGGTTTTCGTTCGCAGAGCCGAGGCCGTAACTCAGCCACGCGCCGAAGCTCGGTCGCCCCGCCAGTTGGTTGCCGGTTTGGATGAACGTGATCGCGGGGTCGTGATTGATCGCTTCGGTGTAGCACGATTTGACGAAGCACAGGTCGTCGGCCATCTTCGCGATGTTCGGCAACAAGTCGCTAACCGTCGCGCCACTCTTGCCGTGCTTGTTAAATTGGAAGACCGAACCGGCCAGTGGCAACGTCGCCTGGTTGCCGGACATACCCGTCAGCCGTTGCCCATTGCGGATGCTTTCGGGGAGGTCCGTGCCGTTCTTTTCGTTCAAAAGTGGCTTATGATCGTACAAATCGAGTTGCGATGGTCCGCCCGCCATGAACAGGTAAATGATCCGCTTCGCCTTCGGTTCGTGATGTGGTTTGCCGAGGATTCCCGGTGCCGCCGTCGCATGTTGCGACAGCAACGACCCCAGCGCAATACCGCCAAGCCCCAACCCCGATTGCCGTAAGAACAGCCGCCGATTCGAAATCGGGAGAAAATCGTGTGCGTGCATTTTCGGTATCGCGTGAGTCGCAAAAGGCGTTAGCAGTCACAACATTGTATCAAGTCACCGTTGTTGTGCTTCTGTCATAATAGAGCTGAGGAAGTGGGACTGAATATCTTCCCCTATTTGCGGTTTTTGGCAAGGCATCGGTTTGGTAACGATTCTGGTTTCCTGACTGGATGCCGGGCATGGTTCAAATTGAGGTATTTTTGGGTGGCGGCGAGTCATTCCGTTTTCATTCGCTGGTAGCCGATGGTCTTCAGCCTGTGCGGCAGATTCCACCTCCAAAAACCAGTCGTGGCGAGTCTTCGAGACGCGACGCGTATTGCCCGATGAAGATGGGTGTAGCTCCTCCTCATGGTATCACCATGGGCTTCGTGAGCGGTGCTTTCAGTACCGAAGAACACGGTAGTTCAGCGTAGTCGAAGTCGTGAGACTTCGGGACGAACGAAGTCGCTGCGTCAGAAGTTTCACGACTTCCACGACGTGTACATGGAAAAGCACCGAAATGAAAATCCTTCACGGCGTTGCCTTTACGGGTTCTTCGGCATTGGCAGGAAGCCGTTGAGGAGGTCGCCGACTTTGTTTTTTACGGCGTCTTTTCCCACTTCTTCGATGAACTTTCTCGATGCGGCCAGGAACGCTCGTTGGTCGATTTGCGGTTTGCCGATTGTGCCGCCGATTGGGATTTGAATTCGCTTCTTCATGACGGCCTCTTTCAATTTCGGCGTGTTGCGAAGTAACGGCCCGATCATCGAATCCGGAATCGGTAGGTCGGCCACCATGCTGACGGTGCCGTTGAGGCCGACCGAACCGGAGGTTGTCATCGTGAAGCCGCTCGTGGTGATCGTTAAATTCTCGTGGTAAACGCGGCCGTTTTCGACGCGGATCGGCACGACTTGCTCGTTCGCCACGGTCAGTTTGGTTTGCTTGCCGCCTAACATCGTCACGATCTCCGTCACCATCGGCCCCGCTCCGACTTGCACCGAATGCAGCGTGAGCTTGCCCTTCAATGTCATGCCGTCGGGGTTGCCGAGCGGGATGCGATTCTCTTCGAGGTCGAAGCTGATGTTGCCTTCGGTTTCGGTCGATTGCGCGAGCGCGGGCAAGGCATAGCCCAACGCTTCGGCACAGGCGGCGGGTGTTAGCTTTGCGCGGTCGATAATTTTGCCTTTGGCCAACGTCAACTCGGAGATTGGCCCGACGAACGACACCGTCGGTTCGATACGGACTTTGCCGGTTTGGCCGAACGTGGCTTCGAGTGGGTCGACCTTCAAAATGCCGCGATCCAGATTCGCCTTCAACTCGGCTTGGCCAACGTCGAAGCCATACGCTTTCAGCGATTGCCACCCGAGGCCCGCGTTGCCGTTCAGGCTGACGAGCATCCCCGCCGGTGCGCCGAGACTGCCCTTCAGGCGGAAATCGCGCGATTCTTTCCCGACGGCGCGAACGCTCTTGCCGAGGTAGTTTTTTAGTTGCGGTTCGAGCGTGGCAAGGTCGTATGCGAGCTTGCCGTTGAGGTCGATATCGAGGTCGGAACTCAGTTTGCCGAGGCTCCCGGATGCCTGCACGGCAAGGCCATCGGGGCGGTCGATTTTCGCCGAATCGAACTTGAGGTAATCGCCGTTCGGGTTGTATTCGCCATCGAGTGCCACCGTGGCTTTGGCTTCGGACCACGTCGGTTTTGAGGGTAAGCCATAGACGAAGTCGGTCAGTGGCAGTTTCGTTTTGAAGAGGTACTTCCCGTCGGCGGTCGTGTTAAAATTGACTTCGGCGTTTTGCGTAAAGCCCGCGATGAGGTCACCGCCTTTCGGGTCGCTTTGCAGTTGTAGCATCTTCTGCAATCGGCCGAGGTTCGCAGTGGCCACGGCGCTGAAGCCGATGAGATACGAGCCATCGGCGGCGGGTTGAAATTTCATTTCCTTCGCCCCCACTGCCACCGTTTGCGATGAGGCTTGCAAGAGCGGAATGTCGATGGTGCCCGATGCGCGATCGAAGATAATATTCGTCGGGAAGAGTTTCAGTTGCGGTTCGTCGGCCTTGATGCCGTAGCCGTAGAAGCGTGCGTTCGCGAGGTCGGCCTCGGTGCCTTGCAGGTTCACTTTCGCGGCGTCGAATTGCACTGACGCCACGCTGATCGTGCCAGTACCGCCGATCTCCATGCTCTTTGGGATCTTCACGAACGAGCCGATGCGCGAACGCCAACGCAGCAAGTCGCCCGTCAGTTTCGCAGTCGCTTTGCCAGATTGCAGCGTGCGTAAATCGGGGATCGGTTCGAGTAACGTGAGCTGCAATGTGTCTTGTACCGCAGTCGCTTTGATCATCCCCGCATCTAGCCGTAACGGCGTTGCGGCCGCATTCGTTGGGAAGAACAGACCCGTGCCTACGAACTCCAGATTCAGATCGGGTTCGCGGAACTGCATCGTCGCGTCGGCGTAAACGAAGTTCTTCAGGACGATCGTTCCGTTGAGCGATGACACCCCGTTGGCAGCGGTGCGGTTCGCCGAAACGAGCGTGGCCGTGCCGCCGAGTGTGATGCCTTGCAAGTCGATGAACTCCGCGAGCCGTCGCGATAATTTATCCAACGAGACATCGCCATTGATGTGAAACAGGCTTACCGAACCCGATGAATTCAGGCTCGCGAATTCGGACTTGGCGAACAGACCTTCGAAGATCGGGTAGCCGTCCGCACCGAGTTTGCCCGTGAAGTTCAGATCGAGCGGCTTGTCCCACTCGAGTGGTTTGCCGTTGCGAATACCTCGAATCGCGGAGGTAAACAGCGTGCCGGTCCAACCGGTTGCGCTGCCATCGGTCTTGCTTGCGAGTTTCGCGCTGATGCGGCCTTCGCGAATTTCGGTGCCATCCTTCATGCGAATGAGCTTCGGGAACATCGCGGCAATGCGCGCGAGGTCGAGGTCGGCGGTGGCGCTGAGGCCCGGCCGTTCGAGCCACTTCGCCAGCAGTTCGTTGGGGTCGAACGTGCCGGAAATCGTCGCCTTGCCGAGGTCGCACGTCAGTTCGGCACGATCGATCTGCACGCCGTTCGGCGTCGTTTGAATCGTCAACGGCAGTTCGAGTTTTTGTAATTTCAAATGCTCGTCGCCAAGTTGCGCACTGCGAATATCGAGGTCGGCAATCGACAAGGTTCCGCTCGCTTTGATCTGCGAGGTGCCTTCGATTGTCACCGCCATGTCACTCGTCAGCGTGCCGACGATGTTCGTAGTTTTGTCGACGAACCGCTTCACGAGCGGTGTGGCAAACTCCATCGGGAAGTTTTCCGATTTCAGCTTCGCGTCGATCACCTTGCCCATGCTCACTTCGGCGTCGATCTTGCCGCCGGACTTCGTGCCGCTTGTTTCGCCGCGAAAGCGTGCGACGATCGGGGCCGCTGTATCGCGTGGCAGTTCGGCGTTGGCTTCGACGCTCGCCAACGTCCACGTTTGGTTCTCGTCGGCATCGCGCAGGCTGATCGTGCCATTGACGACTTTGATCGCAACGGCGGGGCGAGTGGCGCTCGGTTCGGATTTGTCGTCGAGGTAGTTCGCGATGGTTTTTTCGAGGTTCGTCGATTGCTTCTCGCAGACGATTTCGATCTTCGGATTATCGATCGTGAAGATGCCGAGGTCGGCCTGGTTCTGCGCGAGCGACAGTAACGAGTGCGACGAGGAAATTTTCGGTGCCGTCAGGATCGTGCGTCCTTCGGCGTCCTTGAATTCGACATCGCGGAGTTCGACACCTGACAGCCAGCCGAGCGAAGTCGCACCGACGGTGAGCGTACCGTTGAGTTTCGCGGTCGCTTTGGCGATGGCCCCGTTGAGGATGCCCGTTTTTGCGGCAATAGTCGGCGCGAACCAGGCCAACCCGATGAGCAGCATCGCGAAGATCACAAAACGGCGTGCCCAACGGCGTGGCTTGCGGGGCGAAGGTTCGGGGGTTGAGTCGGCCATTAGCGTTTACTCCGCAAGAACAGTTCCGTTCGATTGTGAGAATCATAACCGGAATACAGATTGTTCGGGAAGGCGAATCGCGAGCGTTCGCGGTGCGAATTATTTTGCCAGATTCACTTCAGTTCTCGGCAGCAATCCGCTAACATTGCGGGCGAAGGAGAAACGTTTCGGCGATAGGCATGATTCTTGCCAATGCTTCCAGAAGCAAACGGGTAGCCCCGAATCAAGTGGTTTTTGCGTGATGGAGATGCTTCACAATCCATCCTGCTAGAACAACTTGCACTCTCTGCGAAGAAAGCAAGCACATGGCGATTGCCACGGAACTGACTGCCGTCCGCCCGAAGCGAATGGCCGCGAAAAAGCCCCATCCGATGCAAGACACACTCTTCCAACGCTACAAACCGCACCCCACGGCATGGGACGAGCTTTTCCAGTCGGATATGTCGCCTCACGACTGTGGCTGCGTACTCGTCGAACGGCTCGGAAACTTGCATTCGGCCGAGTTTGCGGCACGACGGGCGAGTGCGGATTTGGCGTTCATCAATCAGGGGATCACTTTTTCCGTTTATGCCGACACGCGCGGCACGGAAAAGATCTTCCCGTTCGATTTGATCCCGCGCCCGGTACCGGCGTCCGAGTGGAACGGGCTCGAAGTCGGCCTCGTGCAACGCATTCGCGCACTCAACATGTTCCTGGACGATGTGTATCACGACCAACGCATCTTGAAAGAGAAGGTCATCCCGGCGGATCTCGTGCTCGGCTCGAAGGGTTACCGCAAGGAGATGATCGGCTTCTCGCCACCCGCGAAGCAGTACATTCACGTGTGCGGCAGCGACCTGATTCGCGACCACAACGGGCAGTTCCTCGTACTCGAAGACAACGGTCGTACGCCGTCGGGTGTCAGTTACGTGCTCGAAAACCGTGCGGTGATGAAGAAGGTGTTCCCGCAACTATTCCAAGATTGCCGCGTAAAGCGAGTCGAAGACTATCCGCAACGGCTGCGTTCGGCACTCGAATCGGTCGCACCGCAGAACGCGAACGACCCGCCGTGCGTCGTGGTGCTTTCGCCTGGGCCTTACAACTCCGCGTATTTCGAACATAGCTTCCTCGCGAGGCACATGGGCGTCGAACTCGTGCTCGGGCCGGATTTGTTCGTTCACGAAGACATCGTTTACCTCAAAACGACGCGCGGCCCGCAAAAAGTCGATGTCATCTACCGTCGCCTCGACGATGACTTCCTCGACCCGGAAGTCTTCCGCGAGGACAGTATGCTCGGCGTGCCCGGTTTATTCCGTGCCTATCGTGCGGGCAACGTCACACTGGCGAACGCGGTCGGTACCGGCGTTGCCGACGACAAAGCGGTTTATCCGTACGTCGAAGCGATGATTCGCTTTTACTTGAGCGAAGAGCCAATATTGAAGAACGTGCCGACGTACATCTGCGCTCGCCCGGACGATCTGAAATACACGCTCGACCACCTCGGCGAGCTCGTTGTGAAGGCGGTCAACGAATCAGGTGGTTACGGCATGTTAATGGGGCCGTATAGCACGATGGCCCAACGCGCGGAGTTTGCGTCGAAGCTGAAGGCCGACCCGCGAAACTACATCGCGCAACCGGTCGTGACGCTTTCGACTTGCCCGACCTGGACCGAGGAAGGCATCGCGCCGCGGCACGTCGACTTGCGGCCGTACATCGTCAGCGGAACGTCGACGTGGG
>JAYSYI010000425.1:0-12406 GCA_043727665.1 Limnoglobus sp.
GAGTGAATTAGCGACGCGCCGGGGCACGATAAGTCTTGCACGCAGCGGAACAGGCCGTATTTTTGTGCGGCGGCCGCGAGCAGTAGCGTCTGCGTTTGCCCTTTGCACGCCTTGAATGCCACGCCGGTGTAACCCATGTCGCGGGCCAGTCGCAGGCTGTCGAAATCGATCAGCGATTCGTCGATCACGACCGGCTTATACTTCGCCGCCGCGTGCATTTTGTTCGCTGGGTTGGCCTCCAAGTCTCGCGCCGTCGGCTGCTCGACATATTGCACGCGATCATACGCCACGGGGCTTTTTGCCTGCAATTGCTGCAAAAATTCGAGCAGATACTCGACGTTCTGGCAACGCTCGTTGAAGTCCAAGGAGTAAAACCACGTATCGATCCCACGCGATTGTTGCGCCACTTCTGCAACGGCATTCACCCGCATCACGCGGTCGACGTCCCAACCGATGTCGTCGCCGTTGAGTTTCACTTTCATGTGCGTCAGGCCGTCGCGCAGAATCCACTCGGCGAGGTGCTCGGGCAGACCATCGTTCAGCGGCGTTTGCACGTCCGCCCGGGTGATGGCATCGAGCGCGCCGACGAGGTGATACAACGGCATGCGCGCTTTCGGCTCGGCTGTCACGTAGCGGTCGATCCGTTCGCCGGCGAACTCCGCACCGAGGTAATGCCCGAGATCGCGTTCGACGAAATCGGGGCCGTAACAGTGGTAAACGTGCAAATTGTGCGCTTTGCCGTACGCATCGTGGAGCGCGGCATCAAACGCCGACGCGACCACGAGCACCGATAGCAACGGCATCGGTTCGGCCAACGCAAGTTCCTTCGTAACCTGTTCGCAAATCGCAGGAAACCCGGCTTCGAGTGCGTGCGTGATGTCGATCGGGTGTGCGGTATCCGGGCATTCGCCGTAGCGTTTCGCGAGCAGTTCGGCGGCGCGTTTCATTGCTGCGAGCGTGTCCTCGTAGCCGAGTACTCGCGAGGGAAACGACCAGACGTTCCCGAGCGGCATCGACCCGAACCCGCTCGCCACCTGGCCACGCCGCGTTTCGAGTGTCAGATTCACGTTCAAAAGCGTCACGCGATCCAGCACCAGGCCGCCAAACTTGATCGGCGAGCGATAGTAAAAATCTTCGTAGGCGAACGTCAAATCGCGAACGCGGACATCCGTCGGCATCATGGCGGGGCCTCGTGTGCGGGATGATAAAATGGAATCTTATTGGGACTTGTTCGTTTGGTGTAAATGTGAACGAACAGATGTCGAGCCGTGGCGAAGATTGTTTTCGATTTTTCGAGAATTGTGTTGACGTTCGTATATGAGTTGGCGTAACTTGATTTTATTGGCGATTGCTGCCTCTACTCCCAAAAACGATGAACCGGGTTCGCTAACAGCCTCTCCCCTCTGTTAACGAAACCCGGTTCTTCGCTTGTTGCTAGAGCATATTCGGTTTGGTCATAGATGCTGCCTCTCCCCTCAGACCCACTTCCTCTCCGATGTCTGTCTAACGAATCACACACATTGCACCTGGTGTGCCAAACATTGCCACGCCAAAACTGTTTTTCCCAAATGATGCGGAAATCGCTTTTTTTAAAGTCGATTTCGTCGTGAAATTGAAAGTGGCGAATGGTGTGACGCACAACATTCGCCTCGCGAATTGCCTCAAATCTCCGCACGGAGTGCATACCAGATGGGCGTTTATGAACCTTGCGACAGGATTTGCAAGATGAAACAGGATCCGAAATCCAAGTCTAATTCATTCCTTCTTCAAATCCTGTCGATCCTGTAAATCCTGTCTGTGAAATTTTGGACAAGATTCGGAACACGAGTTTTGTCTTTTCCACCTGCAATTCACGTCGATCTTGTCTGGCTTCTGACTTGTCTCGCCGCGAATCGTACGATACTACGGTACCGTTCGACCGACTGCACATGAGACTTCGATGGCTACGGATATTCACGCGCGAGAATTGGAACTGCAAACCGTCACGGAGCAACTCCTGGACACCTACAGCAGTTGCAGCCGGTTGAACCACTTGGGCCACGAACCGTTGCCGAGCCGCGAGGGGGTTGCGGATATTATCGCCGACTTGCGCGAAGTGATGTACCCCGGCTATGGCAAACGCAAGAACTTGCACATCGGGAACATCGGCTATTACGTCGGCGGGCTGGTTGATCTGCTGCACGACAAACTCACCGTACAAATTAGCCGGGCGCTTCAACACGATCTCAACGAGGAATCGCCGCACACCGACTTCGACATCCTCGGTCAGTTGCGGGCGATCGAACTGCTACGCCGACTGGCAGGCGTGCGGATTACGCTCGAAAAAGACGTCGAAGCCGCGTTCCGGGGAGACCCCGCCGCGAAGAGCCACCACGAAATTATCTTCAGTTATCCCGGCCTCGAAGCGATCAGCATCTACCGCGTGGCGCACGAACTGCAATTGCTCGGTGTTCCGTACATCCCGCGAATGATGACCGAGTACGCGCACGCCAAGACGGGTATCGACATTCACCCAGGGGCGACGATTGGCCCCGGTTTTTTCATCGATCACGGCACCGGCGTAGTTATCGGCGAGACGTGCCACATCGGCGAAAACGTGAAGTTGTACCAAGGCGTGACGCTCGGCGCACTCAGCTTCGAGAGGGCCGACAACGGCGAACTCGTCCACGGCAACTACAAACGCCACCCGACGCTTAAAGATTCCGTCGTCGTTTACGCGAATGCCACGATTCTGGGCGGTGCCACTATCGTCGGCGAACGCGCGGTCATCGGCTCGAATACGTGGATCACCGAAAGTGTGCCTGCCGACACGACGGTCGTGCTGGAAAAGCCCAAGTTGCGTGTGAAGAACGGCAAAAACACCCCCGCCAAGACCGAAGCCGAAGCGGTGATGTACTTCATTTGATTCCGCCATTTCCCGTCGTTTCTGGCATTCGCCACAGCTAACGTTTCTGCCATTTGCGCCGAAATTGTAACTTTTACCGATCCCAAGGGTTAAAAAAGGTCGGTAAACCTGGTAAATTAGTTGCCTTGGCGTGCTTTGTTCACCAAAACTATACTTAATGGTAAAACTTACCAGGCGCAAGCCGGGCGAGAATTTCTGTTTCTCTTGCGTCGGCGGTGGGCGGTGGCCCGCAGAAGGAGAATCTTCGGAACACACCCGTGAACCGTCTCGAAATCGCGTGCCGCGCGGAATTGCGTCGCACTCCACGAATACAGGTTTCCTCTTCGTGAGGTCGTTTAGAATGCCCAATATCGCCCAACTCGTTACCCGCTTGCCGTTCCTCGGTCGGTGGCTCCAGCCCGCAGAATCCCCACTCGCACACTCTCAGCGCCGCGTCAGCGGTCCGACGATCCTCACGGCGAAGGTTCCCGTGCTCGTCGGCTCGAACCTATCCCGCTCGTTCGGTACCGGTTCGACGAAGATGTTTGCGCTCAAAGATGCCTCCGTCGAGTTCCAAAAGGGGGAAATGAACCTCCTAATGGGGCCGAGCGGCAGCGGGAAGTCGACACTGCTGGCGGTGTTGTCGGCATTGTTGCGCCCCGATAGCGGCACAGTTACGGCACTCGGCCGCGATGTCTGGACGATGGAAGATAGCGAAATGGAGCGGTTTCGCCTGGATCATTGCAGCTACATCTTCCAGGGTTACAACCTGTTTCCCGCACTATCCGCACGGCAGCAACTCGAAGTCGTGTTGCGTTGGGGCGAAGGCGTTTCCGCTCGCGTGGCCCGCAAACGCGCAGACCACGTACTCGGCCAACTCGGCATGGCGAATCGCGCCCACCTGCGGCCATTGGCATTGTCCGGCGGCGAAAAGCAGCGTGTGGCCATCGCCCGTGCACTAGTCAAGAACCCGTCGTTCATCTTCGCCGATGAACCGACTAGCGCCCTCGATTGGGAAAACGGCCAACAAGTGATGAATATGCTGAAAGAATCGGCGAAGTTACGCGGTGCCACCGTGTTGGTGGTTACGCACGATCACCGGTTGGAAGGCTACGCGGATCGCATCTTCAAGATGGCCGATGGCACGATGAAAACCGACGCCCAAGAAGCCGCCGAATCCGCAGACATCGGCCGCAACCGCCACAAACCCCTCGACGTCGACACCAGCGAACTGACGCCGTTCCCGAACGCGAAACGCCTCCGGCTCAGCGACCCCCACTACCCCGTGCTCAACGGGAAGTAGGGCGATTTCACGCGCTCCCAATCGACGTAAGTCACAATTGCCAACACTCCAAAACCGTGTTTTGGGTGTTTTTTCGTCCTAAAACGTCACTTTTTGATCGCGAATCGCTGATGCGTCTCGGGTGATTTTGCCGTATCTCTCACATTCATTGGGCGTTGTGTCGAGGACTCGTTTTGCGATACTCGCCGTAAGTGCTGATCGTTTCGCAACCGAATGCGACCAAAAATCGACCGGGCGCGCCTTTTCCATGTCATTGTGCGCCTTTTCTATGTCATTTCGAGACACTTTTGGGTCACTTTGCGCACGTTGCGAATTCCGACTTACGTCAAATCGTCTAGAACTTATTGACTTCGCGAAATCCTATGGGCATTGCTATACGCATCAGAGCCAATCGGCAAACTGCGGCATCGCCTGGGTAAGTAACATATACATATTACAATCTCAATTGGGAGCGATTATCTATGCGAGTTGTTCTCACGAAGACGGAATTGGAAACTAAATTGGCACAGGAGTTACTTGCCCTGATAGTTCATATCTAGTGCCGTTTTTCACGCGAAATGCGCATCGGAGTTTAGCCGCGACGCGTAGACTTTGCGTAGCGGAGCGCGTGGACATCACCCACGTCCAGACAATCCCTGAATCGGGGTGAAGCGTACGCGCTCCGCTTCGAGGACTACGCGTCGCGGCTAATTGGCGATCAAACTCGATTCCAGGTTTATTTCCCGACGACTTGTGGTGTGTGGCCCATCTTCTTGAGTTCTTCGAGTACGGCCACAGCGCGGCCGGGGCGGATGAGCAAGACGCGATCCGATAGCCGACCCACGACTTCCGTCGAGAGTTTTTTCCGGGCGAGCAGTTCCTCGGCCAAGACCGCGTCTTCGGTCAGAACGAAGCAGACGCGGCGATGGAGCTTGGCGGCGAGGCGAATTGTCGTGGGTGTCATACCGGAGATTCTATCGACTTCGGCGGCGGCGCGGGCAGGATTTCCCGTTCGTCGACGATCGCGTAACTGTACCCTTGCTCGGTCAGAAACATCTGGCGGTGGTGGGCAAAGTCGAGTTCGCGGGTATCGCGCGTGACGACAGTATAAAAGTTCGCTTCGCCACCCGCCCCCTTAGGACGCAACACCCGACCGAGCCGTTGCGCTTCTTCCTGCCGACTGCCGAACGTGCCCGATATCTGAATCAGCACGTTCGCGTCGGGCAAGTCGATCGCGAAATTCCCGACTTTCGATAACACGAGGTGCCGCACTTCGCCGCTACGGAACTGATTGTAAAGCAGTTCGCGTTCGACGTTCGGCGTTGAACCGGTGATAAGCGGGATATTGAAACGCTTCGCCATCGTACGCAATTGCGAAAGATACTGGCCGATGACGATCACGCGCTGATCGTGATAGCGGTTGAGCAACTCCGCGACGACTTCGTCTTTGACGGGGTTCTCGCTGGCGAGGCGATACTTGTGCCGCCAGTCGGCGACGGCGTACTCCATACGCAAGCGGTCGTCGGGCAGGCTGACGCGGATTTCGGTACACGACGCCGAGGCGATCCAGCCTTTCGATTCGAGTTCTCGCCACGGTACATCGTACTTTTTCGGTCCAATCAGCGTGAACACATCGCCTTCGCGTTGGTCTTCGCGGATCAGCGTGGCCGTCAATCCGAGCCGTCGACGGGCTTGGATTTGTGCGGTCACGCGGAATACCGGTGCGGGCAACAAGTGAACTTCGTCGTAAATGATGAGGCCCCAGTCTTGCTTGTCGAACAAGCCGAAGTGGGGGTATTCATCGGGCGAACCGGGGCCGCGCCGTTTGCCGCGGGCTTCGGGTTCGTCCTCGCCTTCGAGTTCTTCCATCGTCGGCTCGGGCATCGGCTCGTCTTCTTCTTCTTCGTCGTCCTCGATATCGTCTTCGCTCGGTTTCGGCTTGTTCTTCTTCCGCTTCTTGCCAGGGCGGTAAGTGATGATCTGATAGGTGGCGACGGTGACCGCGCCGATCTCTTTTGTGTCGCCGGTGTATTCCTTCACATCGTCTTCGGTGAGGTTTGTTTTGTCGATAATTTCGCGACGCCACTGCTTCACCGCCGTCACGCTCGTCGTCAGCACGAGCGTCGATTTCTGTAACAGCGCCATCGCGGTAATGCCGACGATCGTTTTGCCCGCACCGCAAGGGAGTACGATCACGCCGGAACCGCCGCGGACATCGCCACCCGCATAAAAAACATCGGCGGCATCGCGCTGATAATCGCGAACGTGGAACGGGATGCCACTCTTGGCGATTTCGCGAAGTTGCGTCGGAAGCGACGCCCCCTCAGTGTAACCCGCGAGGTCTTCGGCGGGGTAGCCAACCGAAATCAGCGTTTGCTTCAAGATGCCGCGGTGAGCGGGGTCGATCGAAAAGCTGAGGTCGTCGATGCGTACGCCGAGATATTCCTTGAGCTTCTTTTGTCGACTCAACTCTTCGAGAAGCGGCTTATCGCGGCAAACGAGCCGCAACTTGCCTTCTTCGGCACGTTCCAGACGGACGCGACCATAACGGCTGACGGTTTCGGCGAGGTCGCCGGGCAGCGTCTGCGGGATCGGGAACTTCGTGTATTTCTGAAGCACCGCCACCATCTGTTCGGCAGTGAACCCCGCGGCGGCAGCGTTCCACAACGAGAGGTTCGAGATGCGATACGTGTGGATGTGCTCGGGGCTTTTTTCCAGCTCCGCGAACGGCGCAAGTGCGTCGCGGGCCGCAGCATACTTCGGATTATCCACCTCCACAAGTACCGAACGATCCGACTGCACGATGAACGGATTCATCGGGTCGAACGTCGGGAAGGTGGCGGCAGGAGGCACGGTTGTCACGGCCGTGGAGGCCGTTGCGGGCGTTTTTGTCAGCGGCATGGTCACCGGCGGGTTGCGAGTAAAACCGAACAGACTATCGTAGCGATGACAACCTCACAGTTGCAAGGCGGGTTTGTGCGTTGTATCGGTTTGTACGGGGCAGGTATGGCTTCGAATATAATAGCCGCGATCGGAAACGTACTGATGATTCCGCATACAACTCAGGTATCAAGAGGTGCAAAATGGCCGAAGCAACAACTGTGCTCGTCGGTTGGGAAAAGGCACTTATGGCGGCGGAGAAAGTCAAAGAACGGATGCGTCGGGCGACGCGCGCACTCGATGCCGCAGGCGTTCGCTATGCCATTGTTGGCGGGAATGCGGTGGCCGAGTGGGTGGCACGGGTCGATGAAGGGGCCGTCCGCAACACCCGCGACGTCGATATTCTCATCCAGCGTGTGGACTTCGATGCGTTGCGAGAAACGCTCGAAACGGTTGGTTTTTACCATTATTTTGGCTCCGGCATCGACACCTTTATCGACGGCCCCGATGGTATGCCGAGTTCTGGGATTCACTTGCTGTATGCGGGCGAGAAAGTGCGACCGAACGACCTGCACACGCTACCCGAGATCGACGAATCCGAGCGCGCCGTCGAGTTCCAGGTGATCAGCCTGCAAGGCCTGATAAAGATGAAACTCATCGCATGGCGTGACAAGGATCGTACGCATTTGCGAGACATGATCGGCGTCGGCCTGATCGACGCCACTTGGCCCGCACGATTCCCGCCACCGCTCGGCGGGCGATTGCAGCAACTAATCGACGACCCGAACGGATGACGCCGTAAATCTCTTCAGATAGGCACTATGATGGATTCTCTCAATCAATTGATCGCGTTAGCATCGAAACTCAATCCCGTCGAGCTTCGGCAGCTTTCCGTTGCGATCAAGCGACTATCGACAAAGGAATGTCAGGCGGAATTCCATTTGGATGGAATCACGTATCGTTTGACGCGTCTGAGTGATGGCGAATTCATCGACTTGATGAGGAAGAGTTTGGCGATTCAGGATGATTATCGGTTTTTGATAGAATTGCACATGACGAACGAAAACGACAATCTCAATTTCGCTGAAATTCAAATTATCCTGTCCGAACAGTTCGGGCCGAGCGGGAAGTATTTCGACACATACAAGGGATCGTTTTCCTTTCCTTTTGCTCTTGATGTGGTCCGCGGTGAAAATCAGTTCGCTTACCTTTTTGAAGTCAATAACTGCCGCGATTCGCTGTACTACAAAGTTCGCAAGATCGTTCTCGAAAACGATCCGCGATTGAAAGAGCATCTCATTCGACAACCGATGGAAAATGAGTTTTCCCGCACCGAGATCAATCGGTTTACTGCCTATTTTCATGGCTACCTGAGAGGTTACTGGAAAAGCATTCGCGAACGACCCCACGAATCGTTCGTGCGAACGATCCCTGCAGGTTCGATCGTCTACGGCTATGTCGAGGGTCGTGCTTTCGAGGAATCGCACGATACTCAGGAAAAACTCGATGCGGCTACAGAATACTACCGCGCGAAGATTGGAAACGATTGCGACGATGGAATTGTCGTACGCACAGAAACCTAGTTTGTTTCCGGTTCGGGGAATGTGACACCGGCGTAAATGTCTGCGAGTGGCACTTGCACCGGCACCGAAGTGAGTTCCAACTTCGCATCCAAGCCGACGAACGCGACTAAGGCCCACGAACCGTCTGTAGAGCGACTGAACCGTTCGCACATTGGCTCGTGTTGGGAAACCATAACGTACTCCATCAGCGATGGCAGTTTCTGATAATGTCGGAACTTGGTCGTTCGTTCGTAAAGCTCGGTCGAATCGGAAAGCACTTCGACGATCACACGCGGATTGACGAGCGTGTCGGAATCTTCTGACGCATACTCTGGCGGGCCACAGACGATGATGAGATCGGGGTAGCAATACAACCCCGTGCTGCCAATCCTCACTCGCTGATCGCGCGACAACGTCCGGCAACGGGTGCCCTTCTAAAGACCGCCAATTTCAGTCGAAAGGTTCTCGTTTGCGATGTTGTGATGGCGGTTCGCACCGGCCATCGCGTACATTTGGCCGTCGAAAAACTCGCTTTTGAACTCGGCTTTCCGCTCGATCGCCAGATACTCGGCGACGGTTAATCTCGATTTCGGTAGTGCGGTCATAAGTTTCTCGCACGACGACGGAGCGTCGTTAGTGTTTCGTTCGCAGGCATAGGCGTTTCACGACCATCGTTGCGTAACTGCCTCGGATGAGATCGAAGTGAAGGATCGCTTTCCGTAGGCCCAGGTGCTGATCGTCGACATCGTGTTCCATCGTGATGTCTTTGGGCTTCAGGCAGACGGGGCGGTCGCCCTTCGAGAAGAACGGCTTATGCATTCCGGGTACTTTCATCGTCGCCAGCGTCAGGCCATCTTCAGCCAGCACGCCCTCGACGTATGGCAACCACGGCGAATCGGATTCGGGCTTCCAGCGTGCCGATGGCAGTGGCAATATGAGATCGTCCCAATCGATTTTCGTTCGCGGAACGGGCAATGAGCCGAGCCGCGTTTCGATGTCGACGCGATCCTTGGCAGCTGTTTTATCTTCGATCCATTTCGCCAGTGTGCGGTTCCAGACGTGGCTCTGATACGCGGCCAAATACAGCCCTTGCAGTTCCATATTCAGCCGTTCGATCGCGCCGCGAAAGTCAGTCGGGTTCGCGCACAAGTGATCGATCGCGTATCGCGAACTCCCCTTGCCACACTGTTGACGGCACGCCTGCCAGTCGCCCCAGTGGCGGTTGAGCATCGACTTTTCGCGCTTCTGGCTCGCACGGTCGAACTCGTACGGTGCCGTCAACGCGAGCCGCAATGCGGACTCGAAACGGGCGTGCATCATTTCCATCGCGAGGAACGTCGTGCCGTGGATCACCGAGCCGAAGCGTTGATCGTCGAAGTAGTTCGGCAACCCGACGGTTCGGACTTCCTTGATCGTGAATTCCATCGCCTTCACGGCGGTGGCGGAAAGCTCGCGGACGGTGATCGCGAAGCGATTGTCGCGTATCTGATCCGACGTGAACGGCTCATGCGCGTGGCCGAGGAACGTCACCAACATGCGTTGGTGTTCGAGGTTTTTCTTCGGGCCGTTTTCAATCGTGATAAACTGCGTCGTGTTCGCGTGGCGATCTTTCAGCCCGCCGAAACTGATCCGTTGCGGCGAAATATGCCACCGCTGACGGATGATCGAAATGGCATCGGGCGTCGTCCAACCCGACTTCGCCAAACGGTATAGCGCGAACGCCCCCGATGGCTGGGGCACGACATCGGTTAATTCTTCGACGGAGAAATCTTCCGGCGATTGTTTCAGTTTCATTCCATAATCATACGAACTTTACAAATACACTCATGGTTTTGGCTGCACGGTCAGCGTCCCTTGGGGCACGCGCGTGGCGTTCGGCGGGATCGGCTGTGCGGGCACGGGCGACTTGCGAACCCACTCGCCTTGGGGTGGTGCGAGATTTTGCGGGCCGATCGGCAATTGACCCGGCAATGGTGCAGGGTCGTCGTTGATCGGTAAACTTGGCCCGGCTAGCATCGCAATCGGAATCGTGCTGGCAATCTCGTTCAACAACTCGGCCATCGTGGTGATTGTGGCCGGGTTCATCGGCAAGGAGAAGTGACCGGAACCGGGCACCTGAATCGTGCCCGATTCGCGAGGCGATAACCCCGAGAGGAAGCCGTTCGGATTCAGCACGACACGCCGACCAACTTGGAAATCGTTGGGGTTCATTTGCGTCGTTGGCAAATAGACGGGGGCAATTTGCACTAACGCATCGACCGGCAGGCCATCGGCAGAAAGCCGGTCCGCGATACCGTCGACGATCCCCGCACCGAAACTGTAACCGACGAGCACGATCTTCGGGTTCGTTTCCTCCCGATGCAATCGGCGAATTTCTTTCTCGAACAACGCACCATGAAAGAGTTCGCCGCTATAGATTTTCGTGAAGCCATATTCATTCAGTTTCCCGCGAAGTTGGTGTAATTCGGCGAGGATCAATGGGTCGTTGCCGTTGACCAAGAACGTGTAAACTTGCGAGCGTTGCTCGCCGCACAGTGCGATATTTTGCAACGGCTCGATCACGGGCCGAATCGCTTGGTGGTGGCAACTCGTACAGCCGCTGAAGCCGATAACCAGCGATGCCACTACGAGTAAGCACGAACTTCGGTCCATTGTCAAACCCTCTAAACCGCGCCTCTTCGCTCCCTTCTAATAATCGGCAAGACTGTGCAAATCGGGTGAATCGATTCAAACTACCAATGCGACAGTCGAATCAGATTGCTCTGAAATTGCCGGTTGCGCAGTCGGGGTAACTTAGGCAGTTTCAGATCGCGACTTCGCGACCGGTTTTCACCGATTCGCATTCGCGATAGCACATGACGAGCGCATCGCGGGCCAACTTCCCACTCAGCAAGTCGGACTCGCGGCCAGTGCGGACGCTGTCCACGGCCGACTGAATTTCCGCTGCGAATGCCGAGATCGGATCACCGCCGCCGTCGAGTTGCGGCGTATCGGATTGGCCATCGGCGGTGAGCAGCGTGAGTGCGACGCCACCCGAATCGTAGAGCAATGTCGCCTGTTCGAGATAGATTTCGAAGCCATGCGCGAATGGCCGACCGGGCATGGATAGCGCACCGCTGGAACACGTCACCGATGGGCCACCGGGGCCGTAAAGATACTGCGTTGTGAGATAACTCACCGACCCGTTTGGTTCGACGACGCCGGTTGAGAAAACCGCACGCGGTACGCTGCAAACGAGGCCGATAAAGTGTGTATCGTGGACGTGCAAATCGATCGCGGGGCCACCGGTCTTCGACGAATCGCCGATCTCCGCAGACCAATTCGGCTTCGCAATCATCCGCTTGAAATGTGCACCCAACAGCTTGCCGTACTTTCCACCACGGATCGTCTCGGCAGCGAACGCGAACTCCGGAAAGAACGGCAACACGTGCGCGACCATCAGGAGTTTCCCCGATGCGTTCGCCGCCGCCAACATCGCATCGGCTTGTTCCGGGAACAGCGAAATTGCCTTCTCCACAAACACATGCTTGCCCGCTTTTAACGCCGCAATCGCCGTTGCCGGGTGTTGGTCGGTCGTGTTACAGATATCGATGAGGTCGATGTTCGGGTCGGCCAACATCGCGTCCAGCGATTCGTAAGTCCGAATGCCCGTGAGATCGACATGCCCCGGTTCGGGGCCGAAGTTCCCACGTGTGGCGGTCCAATCGCCAGCGAGTTTTTTCGCATCGCGGCTGCAAATCGCGACCACCTTCGCCCCCCGCAACCGCAGCGCCGCGAGGTAGTGAATCCGGCCCATGA
>JAYSYI010000426.1:0-4135 GCA_043727665.1 Limnoglobus sp.
AGCGAATCTGGCTTCGTGAGATCGGTTTCGAACGGGTCGTGGACGCGATTCCCGCACGGGTCTTCAAGCCGATGATCGACTACGAGCCGATATTTGGCGTGCAACCACGGTCGTTTCGGCCGGAACGACCAGATGCTTTCGTGCGATGACAGTGTGATGTCACCGTCGCACTTTTCGCCTTTGGAATCTTCGACCCAAACGAGCCGTTGCAGTAGCGCGGCATCGTGCGGTTTGCCGAGCGTTACGGTCAGCGTTCCGGCTTCGTTCGGCTCCGCGATTTTCCACTTCAACGGATCGACGGCCATTCGATCTGCGGCCTGAACGGCAAAGGTTTTGCGGTAACCTACCGCGAGCGCAGTGCCGTTAGCGTCTTCCCATTTGGGATCGACGATCAGCGTGAACGACTTGCCCGCTTCGAGCGCTGGCCCAAGATCTTCGCGCGGCTTGACTTCGCGTTTAATGCGGCCCGGATCGAACAACAACGTGAAGCGTTTGCGGTCTGGCGACCAGAGTTCTTCATCGAGTTCGAGGAACGGCATCTCGACGAATTTTTTGTCGGTGTCGCAGTACAAGCGAATGCGCTGGAATGCCACGCCGCGCGACATCGATTGCGAGAAGTGCAGGTACATTCGCAGCATGTTTTCCGGCAGTTTATCGCCCGATGGATACACCGCCACCACCCGCGAACGCTCGGCTACGGGCTTCGGTATCGAGAACGCAAACTCGCGTTTTGTGTCGCCTGTCCAGATCGCGAGGTAGTGTACGCCCACCGAAAACGGGAATCGCGGCACGAAACGCAATGTGCCATGTTCGTATGAATATTCCCCCAAGATCGGCACCCGTGCCGCACGCTGTTCCGGCGTGCCATTGCCCGTGATGACCTTAAGTTTCGTGGGCCAATCATAATCGGGTTTCGCAGTGAAATTGACGACTTCGAGAATGTGCGTTGACCCCGGTTTCGCACGGAGACGAAACGCGGGGGATTCGAGTTGCGCGGCCACCGCAAGAACGAGAATGGCGGTGATGTGCATCGAGCGACTTTCAGAAAAACAGTTGGACAGGATTAAGGCATCGCGATGCTCTTGACGTTCATGTCGCCGTTGTCGGCTTTTACCAGAATCAGCGCGCGGCCTTCGTCGAGTTTGTCGAGTTGCAGCACGCCCTTCCACTCGGCCACAGTTTCGAATTTCACACCGGCGGTGTCGCCTTTTGGTCGCTCTGTGATCGACTCGGCCTTGCTGAATTGATCGGTTGAAATCTTCATGATGCCACGCGCGTTGTTGGCCATCAGCACGAAGTCTTTACCGTCTTTTTTGTACACGATGATGTCCAGCGGGCGGTTGCGGTTACCGAGTTCGGCGATCGTCGTACCGGTGACTTGCGCACCGGCCTTGAGGTCTTCGACGGGGATCGTGACGAGCGGCGTGCAAGTGTAGGCGGCGAGCACCTGCTCCTTGCCATCGACCTTGTATGTCGTGAATGTTCGAACGGGCGCTTGCGTCTCAAATTTGCCGTGGGCACCGTGGAAAATCTTCACGCCGGCCCCTTTGTTCGCTTCGACGAAGGGGAAATCGATCGAGCGAAGCGTCGATGCAAATTCCTCGTTCGATAGCCCAGCAACAATCAGTTTGCCACTGGCGAAACCGAGGCTGGTGATCGCTTCCATCCGTTGTTTATCCGTTGCGTTCGACAACATCACCGACGAGAACATGACGTCTTTCATCGGGAATTCGGCGAGCTTGCCGTCGCGTGTGATGCGTACGATCAGCACGGCGGCGTCCATCGCTCTGCCGCGCGTCACGGCCAAGTAAACGTTGCCCGAAGCGGGGTTCACCTTCATGTCGTTGATCGTCACTTGTGCGGCAGAAACGCCGATCATCGAGCCGATTTGCTCGGTGATTTTTTCGACTTTGACATCGTCTTTGCCAGTCGGTTTCGTGTCGCCAGTCGCGATGGCGAAGATCGTCGCCGATGTGGGATCGCCGATGAATAGCACGCCATCCGGACCGAATGCCATTGCCGTGATCGACTTGATTGCCGGCGTACCCTTGACAGATTCCGCAAGCGACGTCGAAGCCGCGACCGCTACCACAACGAGAGTAAGAATCCTTCGCATATTTGCCCCCTGAAACGAACAGCGTAAGTGGTGATAGAGTAATACTCACCGAAACTCACGTCGGAAGCAAATGAGAAACGGAGAGAATTTCATCGCCTACTTCCCGTCAGCAGCTAACGGTGGCGTTGATTGCCCGACGGCATACGTGAAAATCAAACTGAAATTTTCATTTACAACTGTCATGCAACTTATAGCGTGATAATACCAATTGCGTAGAATGGCCCGATCCGCGCGATTGTGACTGTCAGATACTTCCCTTTTTCGAGGCAAAGATGCGCAATTTTCTCTCGCAGTTGCGGCGATCGAACCGCAAACCGTTTCTCGGCGTGGAATATCTGGAAGGCCGCGACGTGCCGGCCACGTTCACAGTGACGAGTCTCGCCGATGCGGGGGCAGGCACCCTGCGGGACGCGATCGATCTGGCGAACGTCACGACGGGTACCGACACAATCGTATTTGCACCCGCAGTGGCCGGGCAGTCGTTCGGCCTCTCGACGTTCTTTAACCCCCCAACGGGCAATTTTGCGGGGCCGACCGGTTTGATCGTGAGCAGCGGGATCGTCATCCTGGGCACGGGCGAAACGATTACCCGGACGGGTAATACGGCCTTTCGCCTCTTTGAAATAACCGCAACCGGGAGCCTGACACTCCAGAACCTGACGCTTTCGGAAGGCATCGCGCTCGGCGGATTTGGCGGGTTCGGCGGCGGTGGCGCGGGCGGGTTGGGCGGCGCGATTTACAACCAGGGAACGCTGAGTATCACCGGCACGACGCTGACGGGGAATTCGGCCGTGGGCGGTGCTGGCGGTAGTTCCCGGCTCGGATTCGGTGGCGGTGGCGGCGGTTTGGGGATCGGAGCAACGTCGCCCGGTACAACCGGTGGCGGGCCGAACGGCGGTATCGCCGGTGGCGCGGCAGCGGGGTTCGGCGGTGGTGGTTCGGGTGGCAACTTCGGTGCGGGCAACACCGGTAGGGATGGCGGGTTCGGCGGTGGTGGCGGTGCCAGCGTTGGCGGGTTCGGTGGCGGTGGCGGCGTGGGGGTCGGTGGCGGGGGTGGTAGTGGCGGGGGCGGCGGAGGTGGTAGCGGTGGGTTCCCCGCGTTTGGCGCGGGGTTCGGCGGCGGCAACGGTGGACCGGGTGGTGGCGGCGCGGGATTGGGCGGCGCAATCTTCAATCAGGGCGGCGTCATCGCAATCGTTAACTCGACGATCACCGGCAACAAATCGCGTGGCGGAATTTCTGAAGGCGCAATCGGGACCGCAGGGGCCGGTCAGCGTGGTGGCGGGTTCGGTGGCGGGATATTCAACCTCAACGGCGACTTAAACCTGAATGGCGTCACAATCTCCGGCAACATCGTCGTCGTCGGCATCGGTGATGGGAAAGCCAACACCGCAGAAGGCGGGGCGGTATACACGCTGACGCAGAATGTCGGTACGGTGACCGGGACACAGAATGCCACTGTGACCGTTGCCAACAGCATATTCGCGAACAGCACGGGTGGGTCAGACGTGGTCCACAACCAAGTCAGCGGCACTTTGACCGTAAACGGCACCGGGCCGAACATCGTCACGACCGCCGCAGTGAACCTCCTTGGGAATGCGAAAGTCACCGGTTCCCCGTTCACGGTTGCGAACCCGAACCTCGGGCCACTCGCGAACAATGGCGGATTCTCGCAGACGATGGCACTGCCCACCGGCAGTCCGGCAATCGATGCGGGGAGCAACGCCGTCGTACCGGCGGGACTCGTCACCGACCAGCGGGGAAGCGGCTTCGCCCGAATCGTGAACACAACAGTGGACATCGGCGCATTCGAAGTGCAACCTCTTATCGCAAAAACCACTCTCGTGGGGTTCCGACAATTTGGAGTCGGGGGTGCCAGCACTGCAATCCTTTACAACGCAGACAAGTCGGTTCAGTTGACCACCACGCCATTCCCCGGTTTCACGGGCGGCGTTCGCACGGCGACGGCGGACTTCAACAACGATGGCGTGGCCGATCTCATCGTCGGCACCGGGCCGG
>JAYSYI010000427.1:0-12363 GCA_043727665.1 Limnoglobus sp.
CGGCACGCTCGGCGAAGGCAAACCATTCTTCGATAGCACCGATATGGTGAAGGCCAAGAAGCCCGGCCTGCCCGATGGCCTCAAGGTCGATCAGCAGGGGAATATCTGGGCGACGGGGCCAAACGGCGTGTTCGTCTTCGACGCGGTGGGCAAACACATCGGCAGCATCATCACCAACGATAAGACCGCGAACTGCGGCTTCGGCGACGACGGCAGCACGCTGTACATCACCGCCAACGACAAGCTGATTCGCATCAAAACGAAAGTGAAGGGCTTAGGGTTTTAATTAATGAAAAGCCCACGGACGATCGTCCGTGGGCTTTTGTCGTTGAAAGTTTGGGGAAAACTATGAATCGACGCGATGCGATCAAAGCGACGGCGCTGGCGGCGTTGGCTACGCGGGCCGTGGCCCAGGATGCGCCGCGTGCGCCAGGGTTGACCGTGCGAATGGCGGAGCCGCAGAATTTGGAATCGGCGTTTGGCGACCTGAATAGCTTGGTAACGCCGAACGATCAGTTCTTCATTCGCAGTCATTTTGCGGTGCCGAAAGTCGACCCGAAGAGCTATCGCTTGATGGTCGAAGGTGCGGTCGAGAACCCGCTGGAACTGACGCTCGAAGACATTCAGGCGATGCCGAGCGTGACGATGCCGCTGACACTCGAATGCGCGGGGAATGGCCGCGTGTTCCTTGTCCCGGCGTCGCGGGGGCTACAGTGGCAATTTGGTGCCGTAGGAAATGCCGAGTGGACCGGCGTGCCACTGGCTGCCATACTGGAAAAGGCGAAAGCCAAAGCCAGCGCCGTGGAAGTGATACTCGTCGGTGCCGATAAAGGCATGATTGCGGGCGATAATCCGTCGCCGGGGCCGATTGCGTTCGATCGCAGTATTGCCATCGAGAAGGCAAAGAAACCCGAAGTGATTCTTGCGTACAAGCAGAATGGCGAGGCACTCTCCGCTAGCCACGGCTTCCCGTTGCGTGCGGTCATCGGCGGTTGGTACGGCATGGCGTCGGTCAAGTGGCTGTCGAGAATCATCGTCACCGAGAAGCCGTACGATGGCTTCTGGCAGACGTTCGATTACGCGACGTACGAACGGCGTGATGGCGGCCTGGCATCGCTCGTGCCGATCACCGCGATGCTACCCAAAGCACAGATCGCACGCCCGCTGATCGGAGAAGTCGTACCGGCCGGTAAGGCGTACACCGTTCGCGGGTCGGCCTGGGCAGGGGAAGCCGCCGTCGGTAAAGTCGAAGTCAGTCTCGATGGCGGAAAGACTTGGATCGAAGCGAAACTCGTCGGCGAAGCGAAGCCGTTTTGCTGGCAGATGTGGACGTTTACCTGGGACGTGCCGATCGCGACCGGACCGACGAAATTGCTCTGCCGTTGTACCGATGCCGCTGGGAAGGGTCAGCCAGAGAAGCGCGATCCCGACCGCCGAACGTATGCGATTAACCACCTCGTCCCCGTCGAGGTGACGATCCGCTGACACTGCTGGGGAGGTTGCCGCGATGATGCGAATCGTACTGCTCGCCGGATGTTTCCTTGCGTTCGCGCTGCCTGCTGCGCAGGCCGATCAAGCCAGAATCGATGAAGCGATCCGGCGCGGAGCCGAGTTTTTGAAGCGCGCCGCGTTTGCACCCGCAGGCGGAAATCAGGCCCAGTACGACGGCAGCCACGGCCTTGGGACGGCGGCACTCGTGGGGCTGGCGCTCCTCGAAGCCGACGTGCCACCGACCGACCCTTCGATTGTCGCGATCACGAATGTCGTGCGCGATGCGGCATATTCCGAAAGTAAAACCTACCAAGTTTCCCTGGCCATTTTGTACCTCGACCGCTTCAACAAAGACTCTCGCGATTCGATCGACGAACCGCTGATTCAGGTGCTCGGTTGCCGCTTGTTGGCGGGGCAAAACTCCGTTGGCGGCTGGTCGTATGCGACGTTTGCGGAAGTGGCCCCCGCCGATGCGCTTCGCCTGCGGAAAGTCAGCAAGCCGACGGGCGGCGGGAAGTTGCACCCCGAAGCGGACCGGATTTATCAGGCGGTTCGGCGTGGGGCACGGTTCGCTGGCGGTGGCGGTGGCGACGACAATTCGAACACGCAGTTCGGCATCATCGCACTGTGGGTAGCGCAACGCCATGGCGTGCCTTGCGAGCCGGCGTTCCGTCTCATCGAGAACCGATTCATGCGTTCGCAAAGTCCCGCCGATCACGGTTGGTCGTACACTTCAACGGGCGGTGGTTCCTCGCCCGCAATGACCTGCGCCGGGTTGCTCGGTATGGCCGTAGGCAAAGCGAATGCCGAGGCGAAACTCGCTGGCAAGAAGAACTCACCCGATGGCGAAGCCAAGCCGGAAAACGACGACCCGTTCTACCAGCCACCCGCGAAAGGTACTCCAAAACCCGAAGACGGCAGCAGCGGCGAGGATGAGAAACTCGATCCGGTCAAAGAAGAGAAGAAGATTGTGACCTTCCGCGATGCCTGCATCGAACGCGGACTAAAGGCACTCGGGCTAATCCTCATTGGGCAACAACGCGCGATTAACGACAACAATGGAATGGGCGGCGTCGGCGATTTGTACTTCCTGTGGTCGATGGAGCGCGTCGCCGTCGCCTTCGGCTTGGAGACGATCGGCGATGTCGATTGGCACAAATGGGGATGCGACCGTATCCTGCCCGCCCAGCAGGGCGATGGCTCGTGGACTGGCTCGAACGGTGCGAATATCTCGACCGCATTCGCGATTCTCTTCCTGAAAAAATCGAACCTCGTTTCGGACCTCACGCGGCAGATCGATGGCAAAGTCAAAGATCCGGGTGGCGGCGAACTGCGTGGCAGTCGGGGCGGACCGGGTGCGATTGCGATCGCACCGCGAGCCATCGACCCGACTCGTCCGCAAGTGTCGCAAAGTCCCACGGGGCCGGGCCTGAACAAGGTCAACGGGCCGACCGAGGCGGACAAGATCGCAGACCGGATGGCAGTCAAGCAAACCGATGCCGAGTGGATGACGAAACTGCGCATCGCCAAAGAGAGCAAAGGTGGGCAGTGGACCGCCGGTATCGTCCTCGCGATACCGCGACTCGATAACAAACGTGCCGTGCTGGCACGCGAAGGCTTAGCCGACCGCTTGACGCGAATGAATGCCGAGACGCTGCGGAAAATGCTGATTGACCGCGACCCCGAACTCCGCCGTGCCGCGTGCCTGGCGTGCGCCATGAAAGACGACAAGACGATGATTCTGGACCTAGTCAACCGCGTCACGGACATCGACGACGCCGTCGTGCGGGCCGCCCGCGCGGGCTTGAAGAGCTACAGCAACGGCCGCGATTTCGGCCCTGCTTCCGGTTCAAACGACGACCGCAAACGCCAAGCCTACGACGACTGGAAATCGTGGTATCAAACTGCTGGACCGTGAGCGGTTATTTTTGAAGTGAACACCCAGTCGCAAGTACCTGGGTCACGGCAAATTGGCATCACTTCGTTCGGCTGCGCAAGTCCAGTACGCGCGTGACTTCGGCACCGAAGAGCAGAATCTGCGTCGAGTAATAGACCCAGACGAGTAGCACGACGAGCGAGCCGGCGGCACCGAACGCGGAACCCACGGCGGCGCGGCCGAGGTACAGGCCGATCAGCGATTTGCCTAACAGGAACAATAACGACGTAATAAACGCCCCGAGAATCGCGAACCGCCACGGCGTTCGCTGGGCGGGCATTCGCCGAAAGATCAGTGCGAACAGGCTCGTTGTGAGTAAGAACGAAAGGCTGATATTCAGCAAGTTCGCCCACACGGCATGATCGTAACGTTCGCCGACAACGAGATCGCCGATGCTCGTGAGGAACGCGCTGATGAACAGCGAAACCAGCAACAGGAATGCGATTGCGCAGATCAGTGTGAACGCCAACAGGCGATCGATGGCGAGCGATAACAGTCCAAAGGCTGGTTCGGGCGGTGGTGGTGGCGTTTCCCAGATGTCGTTGAGTGCGTCTTTGAGTTCGACGATCACACCCGACGCGCCGAAGAGCAAGACGAGCACGCCGACTACGGTGGAAATGAGGCCGCGAGCCGGGTGATTCGCATTCGCGACGATCGCTTCGACCGCGCGAGCGCCTTCGTGGCCGACGAGTTGTTCAATCTGCCGACTGATCGCTCCCTGTGCGGCATCGGTGCCAAAGATCGGCCCGATGATCGAAAGGACGATCAACAGCAGCGGCGACAGCGACAGTAACGTGTAGAACGCGAGTGCTGCCCCGAGGCGCGTGTCTTTGTGCCGAATAAACCCACGCACAGCCTCACGAAGTACCGAACCGAATCGCTTCAAATGGATCATCATCGCGAGATCGTCCCGTGGGCGAGGTTAGCCGACGAACACGCCGTCTTTTACCGAGGCATCCGTAATCGTCGTTAATGCACTTGGCGTGCCAGCGCTGAGCGACGAACCCGAATAAATCCGCACTTTGCCTTCGCCGCCAGGGCCGTCGCCGGTGATGACTTCGGCTTTGCCATCGCCATCGAGGTTGCGGGCGACCACCCGCACGCCGCCGCGGTTCGTGTCGCTACCCGCGAAGAAGTTCGCGATTGCGACTTGCGAATTCGAGTTCACGAGATCGGTACCGGACAACACCAACACGCGCGGGCCACCCCCAGGGCCGCCACCGGCGACGAGGTCGGCTTTGCCGTCGCCGTTGACATCGGCGGCCGCCACGAATGTGCCGTTCCGCAAGGTTTGCTCGAACGCGAAGAAGTCGTTGAACAACTTGACGCGGTTCGAAGTACCGATCGATTTGCCGCTAAACCCGGCGATGCGTGGCCCGCCACCGAACCCCGCCGCCACGATCAGATCGCCGACGCCATCGCCGTTGACATCGCCAACCGCGGCGCGTGCCCCGCCGCGGAAGTTCGTGTCGTCGATCCCAAAGAAGTCATCGACAACGCCGAAACCTTGCCCGTTGAACACCCGCACCCGCGGCCCGCCACCTTCATCGGGCGTGATAATCAAGTCGGCTTTACCATCGCCAGTCACATCGCCGACGGCGACATATACGCCACCCTTGAACGCGGCTTCGAATGGCTGCACACTGAACAGTTCCTTCTGCGTCGTCGGGTCGATAATGCGCACCTGCGTGGCGACGCCCGGCCCGGTGCCGATCACAATATCGGGGATGCCGTCGCCGTTGAAATCGCCGCTGGCGACGCGGACACCACCGGTGGCATTCGGTGCGAATGTCGAGTTGAGCGTGGCGGCGGGTGTGCCATCGGAATCGTAAAGGTTCGCGAACGGTGTGCCACTGCCCACGCCGACAACGACGACGCGAGCGGTGAGTGCCCCCTGTTGCCGGGAGACGATATTCGAAAACGCGGACGTGTCGCCGGAGAGATTCGCGGTCGCCGTCGCGGAGTAAACCGAACCGCTCGTCGTCGAAGGAATGACGAACGAGAACGTCGCCGCGCCACTCGCGTCGGTTGTGGCGGTGGTACTTCCCGCAACGGTTTCGCCTTCGCCGGAGCCACTCGGATCGGCCACACCATTTGCAAAGAAGCGAACGTCGTACAGCGTGTTCGGCCTGCCAGACAAACTCCCCGAGACTTTTTGCCCGCCACCCGATTGCGTGACCGCACTCGTAAGCACCGGCGCGGTCAAGCCATCGCTGGCCGTCGGATCGACGCGAATCCCGAGGCCGCCGTTCAGGCTGATGCTGTTGTCGTCGATCCGTACAAATCGCGACGTGTCAAGCACATTGATGCCGTTTCCCTTGTTGGCGGCGATCGTATTCGAGCGGATGATGGTGTTGGTATCGGGTGGCAAAAGTCCACCGGCGGGAGTCGTACCGGTAGCGTTTTCGACGCGGACACCATCGCCGCCGTTGGGTAAATTGAAGCCGCCAAAATCCTGGCCGATGCGGTTCCCGAGCACGTTCGTGCCCGATGTCCCGGCATCGCTGATTCGCACGCCGCTCGCGCCGTTTGCGGCGATTACGTTGCCCGTTCCCGCGCCCAGCCCGCCGACCCGCGTGTTCACCGCGCCCGATTCGACCGACACGCCAAACCGGGCGTTCGCTAACGAGTTGACGCCGTTCTGATCGGTGCCGATGAAGTTGCCGACGATGACGTTGCCACTCGCCAGCGCCTCGACGCGAACGCCGTCGAACGTGTTGCCGCTGATAATATTGCGGTCGGTCGCCTTCCCGCTGCCGATCAGGTTCAGGCTCGATTTGCTGGTAATCAGCACGCCGACCGAGTTGCCCTCGGCGGCGGTGCCGTTCTGGCTGGTGCCGAGAAAATTCCCGATAATCGTGTGCGAACCGCCGCCGCTGATGCGAATGCCGGCCCCCGCGAAGCCGCCGATGGTCAGGCCGCGAATCGTGCTGCCCGTATGTTCCTTCAGCGTCAGGCCGTTCGCGCTCGCCCCGGCACCGCTCCCAACAAGGCGGATCACCGGCGAACCCGCGAATCCGGGTTGCGTCGTCCCGTCGATCGTGACCGTTTCCGACAAAGACGGCAGCGGAACGAGGATCGTCAGCGGTTGCACGCCACCGCCATTGATGTTGAACTGAATCGTGTCCGCACCCGGCGTCGAATTCGCATTCAGAATCGCCGCACGTAGCGAACCCGTCGTCGGTGCGGCATCGACGCCGCTATCGAGGATCGTGCTCACGACAAATACCGCAGGGATTTGCCGATCTTCCAGCGAGACCAACGCTAACCGAACGGAGGAGGGGTTCGATAGTTTCACAGTAGCACCTTTGGCGTCAAATCGCGAACGATCGTTACGAGCGTCACCTATTCTAATCGGCCAAACGAATGCCGATCATGAATCTCAGACGAACCCGACTGCCAAAGGGTTTGCTGAGGTTTTGAGTCGCTGGTGCCACTTTCATGCTCTTGCAATCGACGTAAGTCACTTTTGCAAAGTCGCTAAAACGTGTTTTCCGGTGTTTTTTCGTCTCAAAATGCCGCTTTTTGATCGGCTTTCGCTGATTTGTTTAGACTGCTTTCGCCGTATCCTGGATTAATTTCATGGTTTGCGTCGAGAGTCATCGATTCGCGACTCGTCGGAAGTACCTACCGTTTCGCGACCGAATGCGCCTCAAAATTGACCGGACGCGCCTTTTCCATGTCATTACGCGCACTTTCTATGTCATTTTGGGTACTTACGTGACAGTGTGCAAAAGTCGACTTACGTCATATCGTCGTAAAATTATTGACTCCAAGAAATCGTGTGGGTGAGACCAAACCAAAGCCCACGGACGAACGTCCGTGGGAACTTCCTCACTCAAAATTCGCGTGTGAAACTAGATTCGCCAACCCCGGCAATAACTAAAAAGCTGACACCTCGCCCGCAACGGATCCAGCCACTTCGGCGGTGGCCGATCAGCGAAACTATTTTCCGATATTTGATTTGACTTCCGTTTGCACAACGTTTACAACTAACTGCATACTACTGGCAGTCGATTATGTTCTATGGCCTATCCATTCAATATAGACAAATTGACAAGTCAAAGTACAAATAATCTACTTTTTTATACTAAATTAGTTCGGCCACATCAGAGGTAGCGAAGCGATGAATCCACTGGGTACTGTGTTCTGGTTTGGACTCACATTCGGCCTGGGGCTGGGTGCCTTCGTGGCCTTTGTACTGGTCGAAACAAACGTCCTATCCTCTACTCCTGGCGGGGGGGTGTCGCTGGCTCGTTCGCTCGCAGCTTTGGTGGGAATTTGTGCGGCTGTCTTTGGTGCTGCATGGCGCAAGCGTAGTCAGGCCGGCCGATGAACTCCATCTGTTGGTGAACAGTAACCCATCGCTGTGAGCGATGCTCGTCATCGCCTTGGGCGCACTGGTTGCATTGGCCGTCCTTGAATCCTCAAAGCCGCATCGCTTTCCGAATTGTCATTCGTCACTCAACCGGAATGGACTCGACGCAGTAGCGCATCAGGTTATGATTCGACCGGGGCATTGGATTCGTTTTGGTGCCAGCCGCGAACATTCCCAACGTAGATGTGCGCCGCCTTTCCCCTGCCGCGACTTGCTCGACTGCACCTTGCCGCTCGTCTTCTTGAAGTTTGGGCACGACCCCAGTCACGTGGCAAAATGTTTGACCGTTGGCCATTTCGTGAAGTCCGTGCCTAATTCATTGATGAGCGTCAATGCATGAATTTCATCAATCGAAATGATAGTGTACTCATAACTATTATTGGCGAGCGGGGTGTGTAAGCAGTATAAGCACCCTGATCCAGCCACTGTCGTACGCAATGTATGTGTATGGAGATCGCCTCATTGAAATTGAGGTTGTCTGCGACACAGGAAGAATCAGGGTGCTTACACGCCCCGCTCGCCTGTGCGTCGCGCTTCGCTACGCAAAGCCTGCGCGGCGCGGCTAAACGATGATCGCATTACTTCGCCGTTGGCTTGGCGATCCAGCCATCGACGGTGAATTCTCCGTGTGCGCCGCAGGGGAAGAGTAGCGGTTTCTCCAGGCCTGCGGGAGTGTCGCCTTTTGCGTTCTCGTATTTGTCGGAGTCGGACACATTCGTGAGTGTGTTGTTGCGGATGACTGCGCTCAAGCTCTCTTTGTTGCGAACGAGTGGCCGTTCTTGCCCTTTGCACTCGATGATGTTGTCGCGGATGGAGATCGTCTTGAAGTCGCATTTGCCGTGAAAACTAAACAGCCCTTCCGTGCGCGGTGTGACCGTCGTACGTGCGATGATGTGGTTGTTGCGAATTTCCACATCGTTGTAGATTTCGTTGATCCAAAGGACGCCGCGGCCGGGATTGCTGACGAGGTTATTATGAAAGCGTGCGTGGCCTTTGGCGGCAACATCGCCGAACGAAGAGATGAGGTTCCCGTGGTCCTTCTGCATGTCGAAGTCGAACAGGTTGTGGCTGATCTCGACGCCGTTGCGAACGAATTCGATCGAGTAACTATCCTTGAACCAGTTGTGGTGAATGTGGAAAGTGCGACCGCTTTTCGGTACCGGCCCGCCCGCGTATTTCGGAATCGAAACCGTGCCGTACAAGACGTTGTGATCGATCTCGACGTCTTCATCGCCCTCGAACGGGAACTCGATCGAGAAGTTCGCTTCAATCGTGTTGTGGTGGATGCGGCAACGTCGGCCTTCTCGCCCCTTGATGCCGTAAAATTCTTCCGCAGCTCCTTTGCGCGTCCGCACGAAGCGGTTGTCGGAAATCTCAGTATCGGCCATCCAGATTGAAAAGATTGCTCCGCCTGTGATGCCACCCTTCACGCCCGGTTGCCCTTTGTCCCAACGTCCGCCCGCGTCGATGAATTCGCAGTCGTGAATTTTCGCGTTCCGCAAACCGAACGTGCGAATTCCCGTCCACAACGTCTCTTGGATGCGCACGTGATGGACGTGTAACTTGTCGTTATCGAAGCCGAAAATGGCACCGTGAAGTTGCGGCCCGCGCAGTGTCAGGTCCGAGATCGTCACCTCTGAGGCTTTGTCTTTCAAGCGGATCAGGAACGCGGTCGTGTCCATTCCCTTCGTAGTCATCTCGGGGTCCGGCAGCGTCTTCGTCGATGGCTTCCAATCGCTCGTGTGGGTGAGAATCGTCTTTTCCATACCGGCACCGCGAAGTGTCATTCGCGACTTCGGTTCGAGCGCGGCTTTCAACTCGTACTTGCCTGCCGCAATATCGATTGTCTCGCCGGCAGCCCCATCGCGAACCGCTTTCACGAGTTCGGCCGCAGTTGCAACCTTAACCGCCGCACGGCACAATCCCGGTGCAAAAGCTACGAGGAAGACAATCGCAAAACATCGGTTCCAGTACATCGTTTTCCCCTGGTGCGAAGATGGCAAGGCGGTTCCTTTCGCCATTGTAGGTGAAACGAAGTGCCGAAAACGATGCGATCGCAAACTGCCTTAGAAGCATACGCTAGGCCGTGGGCACCGCCGACTTCCGTTGTCGTTGCCATTGCACAGGTATAAACGTGCTCTTCCTCGACATCGATTCCCATTCGCGACAATTTGGCGACGATATCGCGCCGCGTCCGCTGGCTGTTGTTCGTGAGAAACCAGAAGGGAATATCGCATTGCCGTAGGTGGTCGATGAACGTGTTCGCACCCGGAATGAGTTGCGAGCCACGATAGAGCACGCCATCCATATCGATCAGAAAACCATGTTTCATAGTTGTCTCCGCCAGAAGTTCAGTTCGCAAGAATCGCGAACCCTGAGAGGGGGAATCCGAGAGTGCAAACACTATGAGCCACGCGCGTGCCGTGAGGCACCACAGCAAGATACGATCTGACGCAAAACGTGATTGACACGCCGTTGAAGGCAATAGGAAACATCGGAGTACAACCGACACAACCGAAGAAACTGCACACTTGTTGTGCAGTGGACCCGCGTGTCATTTTTGAAGTTGCGCTTTTCGTAGTGATGATCGCTACCGAGCCGATACCCGCAAGGGGTCGGGTGCATAACATCCGCCCGATTTCACCCTTGCAAACTTACTCATACCGATGCGAGCTTTACCCGACCCCTTGCGGGCAATCGGCTCGGTGAGTCTTGCACAATCTAGCCCACAAAAACGCCGCCGCTGGCGTCGAGGCTGGCATCGAAAGCGTCGAATGTGGCGAACGCGGGTGGCGTGCCGATCGGGATCAGCGTCTTGCCGAGGTATGAGTTCACCTGGCGGCCACCTGGCCCGGAACCGGTGACGATGTCGAACTTTGCGTCGTTGTCGAGGTTCGCGACTGCGACGGGTACGCCACCGCGGCTGTTCGGGTCGCCGGCGAAGAAGTTCGCGATGAGTTGCTGTTGCGCAGTGGCCCCGTTCGTGATGAGCGTACGGCCACTGATGGCAAGCACACGCGGGCCACCGCCGGGTCCGCCACCGATTACGATGTCGCTGAATCCGTCACCATCGACGTCGCCAGATGCCACGTAGACGCCGTTGCGAAGGCCTTGTTCGAATGCAAAGAAGTCGTTGAAGAGCTTGATCGGCGTGCCGAGCGGCAGAGATCGCCCATCGTAGGCGGCGACTCGTGGGCCGCCACCGAACCCGGCGGCCACGATCAGGTCGCCGATGCCATCGCCGTTCAAGTCGCCAATTGCGGCGCGGGCACCACCGCGGAAGTTCACATCGTCGATACCGAAGAAGTCGGCAATTTTCACGAACCCGACACCGCTAATCACTTGCACCCGTGGGCCGCCACCTTGATCGGGCGTAATGACAATATCGGGTCGGAGGTCTCCGTTAACGTCGCCGACCGAAACAAACACGCCACCGGTGAAGCCTTCGAATGGGAACGATTCGAACAGCGGCGCGTCGTTGGTCCCATCGAGGATGCGAACGCGAGCTTGGGTACCGGGGCCGGTGCCGATGATGAGATCGGGAACGCCATCGCCATTGACGTCGCCGGTCGCCACGCGGGCACCGCTGGTGTGGTCGGGTCCGAACGCGAACAATGGGTCTTTACGTAACGTGCCATCGCCGTTGTATAGCCGAACGATGTCGCGCCCGCCTGCACCCGCACCGACCGCAATCGCGTCGCCGGGGTTCGTCACGGTGAAGCTCGATGGAATGACGACCGGCGAATACACGGCATCGCCAGAATACTCTGCGGTAATCGCGTGCGTGCCGAGATTGAGCCGCGTCGTGAACGAAGCCAAACCGGCGACGATTGGCACAACGGCTAGGGACTTGCCGTTATCTTTGAACGTCACGGTACCCGACACGACAGCGGGCACATTCAATGCGGATGCGAAACCGGCCGTGAAGGTGATATCTTTGCCCAGCGGTGCAGAATTATTCGCACCTGTATTGTAAATCGCGGTCGAGGCATTTGCACGAATCGTCGTCGTTGAGACGACGTTGGACGTGCTACCCGTAATCGAAGCCGAGCCGCTAAACGCACCGTTGAAGGTCGAAATACCCAGTGGCAGGCCCGTTACGTCGAATGTGGCGATGCCGTTGACCAGAGCCACGGCAGGGAGTGTCAGCGCAACGCCATTTGAGGTACCCTTGAACTGGAACGTTCCGATACTCACGGGCCGATTTTGGTTGTCGACGACGAAGCCGTTGAGCGTGACTGCGGTACCGAAGGCGTTGATGTTCGGCGTGGCGGTGATGCCCGAAACCGAGGTATTCGGGTTGATCTTCGCACTAGCCGTACCAGAAAGCGATTCGGAGACGCCGACGTTGCCGTTATATTTTGCACCGAACGTGTAGGAACCGACCGGGAGTGCGGGCACGACCAGTTTCGCGGTGCCATTCGCCACGGCTACGGTACCCGCAACGGCTGGGCCATTGAAGAACGTGACGGTACCGCTCGGTGAGCCAACACCCGGTGCGGCAATCGCGACGTTCGCGGTGAGCGTGATTCCATCGCCGAAGATCGCAGTCGTCGGT
>JAYSYI010000428.1:0-12350 GCA_043727665.1 Limnoglobus sp.
CGTCCACGATCGGAATTTAGAATCTCCACTCACGGTCACACGGCTTGCAGGTAGCTTGTTGTCGTTGACACCCGCGTAATTGTGCAGGGCTAACCCGAACTGCTTCATGTTATTTTGGCACGACAAGCGGGCGGCGGCTTCGCGAACTTTTTGCACTGCAGGTAGTAACAAACCGATCAGGATCGCAATGATCGCGATCACAACCAACAACTCGATCAACGTAAAACCGTTTCTGCGAAATAAACGATTCGTCACGATGAATGCTCCTTGGACGATTGATTTCGTGATTACAAAGTGATGCAATGAAAATTTATAAATGACTCATGAAGAAAAGTGGAAGATTGAATGGAGAAGTGGAGTATCTCTGTTGTGCCGAACGAAATGCATCGAAAATAAAGCCGAGTTTATCGACTCCTCACTTTGAATTCATGACGACTCGTTACCATCACACAATCATCGACTGGGCAATTTGGGCTTATGGTGTGGCAACTTACCTGTTGCCACTTGAGGCAAAGTGAGGAGGATTTCATAATTGGCGTGCCGATTCTGCCGATGATAGGGATACGAGGTTTGTTTCGGTTCGAGGATTTGACGTGAATTTGGCCTTATCACGCTGCGCGATGCTTCTGCCTGTTGCGATTTTACTCGCAGGCTGTAAGATCGCGTCGCTGGGGCCGGATCGTTCGACGGTATCGAATTCGCTCAGCCAACGGTTCGACCAAACGCTGCCGAACTGCACCATTGCGAAGCAACTGACGCTGCCGCCGGGTGCCAACCTCGACGACGGCGTGACCGAAGACGAAGCGATCTCGATTGCACTATGGAACAACGCCGCGTTTCAGGAGTTGCTCGCCGATCTCGGTATCGCACGCGCTGACTTAATAACGGCCGGGCTGCTACCCAACCCGGAATTCGTCTACTATTTCGGCGTGACAGACAAGCCGTTTAAGTATCTGTTCGACTTGCCGATCGAGGCGATTTGGCTTCGACCTATCCGTATACGGTCCGCCGCGTCGGAAGCGAATCGTACGTCAGATCGGCTCGCGCAGGCGGGGCTGGACCTGATGCGCGATGTCCGCCAAGCCTACGCCGATGTGCTTTTGGCAAAAGAGCGGGTGCGAATTGCGGGCGAGGCGGTGAAGTTCCGTGGGCGCATCTCCGAGTTGGCCGAGATTCGACTGAAAGCGGGTGATATTTCGCCGCAAGAGGCCGCGACAGCTCGAATCGATTCGCTGCAAGCCGAACAAGACGCGACGCGGGTCGGTTACGATGTTTCGATATTCGAAGAACGCCTGAAGAACCTGATGGGCGTTGGTCCGTTACGTGGGGCGCTGGTGCTCGATCCATCGCAACTGCCCGCGATCATGACGTTCGACACCGATGCATTGACCGCTGAAGCAATGGCGAACCGCCCCGATGCGCTGGCCACGAACGAAGCCGTTGCCGCCGCCGAAGCGCGTCTCAAGTTCGCCCGCATCGGCTGGGTCCGGATGCTTGGCATTCTCGATGCAACGAGCGGCCAGAATGGCCACGAGTTCGGCCCGGCGTTGCGGTTCACCTTGCCGATATTCAATCGCAATCAGGGCGGTATCGCACGGGCCGAAGCAGAACTCGACAAAGCGTTGCGGAACCAGCAAACGATCGCGTACCAGATCATCCTCGATGTGCAACGCTCTTACCTACAATATCGCCAGGCGTGTGCGGAACTCGAAGTGTTGCGTACGAAGGTCCGCCCCGAAGTTGAGGCTGCAATTCGACGTGCGCAAGGGGCGTATCAAGAGGGGAACGTGCCGATTTTCATCGTGCTGGAAACAACGCGACAACTCCTCGATAGCTATTCGCGCGAAGCGGTTCTGAACGCCGACTTGCGACGGTTCTGGGCCGAATTGGAACGCAGCGTCGGCAAGCGACTTACGCCCATGGCCGACGGAAAACGATAATGTATGCCGCGCAAAAACTCGTTCGGATCGTACTGACACTGGCAATTGCCGCCGCAGTGGGTGCGGGGGCGTGGTGGTTATTCACGAACAAACCGAGCGGGGCAAAAGCTGATAAACCCGCTGCAGCCGCAACGATTTCAAAGGTGGTCAAAGAAGACGATCTCAACACGATCACGCTTACCGCAGAAGCCGAAAAGCGACTCGGGTTAACGATCGCCACCATCGAGAAAAAAGCGACTCGCCGCGTGCGAATGTACGGCGGCGAAGTGACGATTCCCGTTGGCCGTGCGATACTCGTTGCCGCGCCACTCGGGGGTATTTTGAAAGCACCGGCAGGCGGGATGCCCAAGGCAGGCGATGCTGTGAAAGCGGGGCAAAATGTCTTCCAACTGTTGCCGTTACTGACACCCGATGGCCGCGCGTCGTTGTCGGCATCGCTCGCCGATGCCGATGGCATGATGAACAACGCGAAGACGCAAGTCGAAATCGCGAAGATCGCACTCGAGCGTTCCAAACGAGTACTGAAAGAAGGGGCAGGGAGTCAACGCTTCGTCGATGAAGCACAGGCTGCGTTCGACATCGGTACGAAATCGCTCGAAGCGGCAATCACGCGTCGCACGGTGTTGGCCAAAGTGCTTGGCGATGTCGATTCTGGAACGGCGGCCCCGATCCCAATCGATTCACCGGAAGCGGGCATCCTTCGCACTGTGTCCGCAATGCCCGGCCTGAACGTACCGAGCGGAGCGGCACTTTTTGAAGTCGTCGATCTCTCGACGATGTGGGTTCGCGTGCCGTTGCCGGTCGGCGATCTCGATGCCATCGACCGGAGCGAACTGGCGCAAATCGGCAAACTCTCCGCACCGCCCGGCACCACGCTGACGCCCGCGAAACCAGTGATCGCGCCGCCTTCCGCGAACCCGATCTCGGCCACCGTCGATGTCTTTTACGAGATGCCCAACGCGAACGCCACGCTCACGCCCGGCCAACGCCTCGGAGTCACGATCCCACTATCGGATGCCAAAGACAGCGCCACGGTACCGTGGTCGGCGGTCGTTTTCGATGTCCACGGTGGCAACTGGATTTACGAGCAATTGGATAGCCACCGTTACGCGCGTCGTCGCGTTGTCGTTCGGTACACGGTCGGTGCCGATGCCGTCTTAGCGAGCGGGCCAGCGGTCGGCACGAAGATCGTAACCGCAGGCACGCAAGAACTTTTCGGGGCCGAAACCGGCTTCGTGAAGTAAGGATTATTGCAGGATGTCGCGATAGAACCGCGGCACGCCTTCGAAGGCCGCCATATACGTGGCTTCCAAAGGGACATCGATATATCCCTCTCTTGAAAGATACAACGGCATGTTCCGCAAAGTTTGGCCGACCGCAATGGGTTCGACGTGCGCCGTCCTGGTTCTGCCGCAATCGTAAGAGACCAAGGTGCGGTCCGCATCGGGCGGCAATTCGAATACTTCGCCCGTGTATTCGCCCCACACCGAGCCATGAACTCCGCCCGGATCAAGCGCGGTCGGCGGGTGAACATCGAGCAACAACAAATGGATGCCTCCGCACATCGCAGACAATACTTTTTGCAGGAATGCGTCCCACTTGAAATGACTCGATTTGTTCTCTGCCGAAATGATCTCGATCAAGGCGACAATCCGGTGCCCGGAAACATGGCGAATCTCGATCCTGCGTTGAAGTTTCGTGTAGCTGTCGTTTTTCGCGTGTGAGATAAAACGGGTGTTCGGTTGGGCCGTCATCAGAGTCGCGCAAACATTGATGTTATCGCTACGGTTGGTAACAATCGTGAAATGACGATATGTATGGTTCGTCAACAACCGCGACTTGCTCCGCGAGTGCGTAAAAACCGTCCGGCAGTAAACCCTTGTTCAAACTTCGGCGTATCTCCGCAATCCACGCGAGGTAAAAATCGTGAAAAATGCCATCGTCGACTCGCGTCCAATCGTGCAACGGCATTGTGCGTCCTCCAGTACGAAGCGTGAGAGTTTGATAGTGAATATCATACCGCGAAATGCCGCCTCGGTTCCAGACGGTTATCGCTTACCTGCGAGTTCACCATGCTGAGTTGGCTTATCTCGTCGTCGGTCCGGGGCCGCGTTGTCGTGCTGGCATTGTGCGGGTTGCTCATCGTTTATGGTGTCCGCACGGTAGGCAACGCCCCGCTCGATGTCTTCCCCGAATTTGCACCGCCGAAGGTCGAAATCCAGACCGAAGCGCCGGGCCTTTCGACCGATGAAGTCGAGAGCCTCATCAGTGTGCCACTTGAGAATGCGCTCAACGGCACGCCGGGGTTGAAAACGCTGCGTTCGAAATCAGTGCTGGGTTTGTCGTCGGTCGTGTTGCTGTTCGGCGAAGAGATCGACATTCACAAAGCCCGGCAGTACGTGCAAGAACGCGTCGCCGCCGAAGCGGTGCGGTTGCCGATTGTCGCTCGCCCGCCAGTGATTTTGCAACCACTGTCGTCGCTTAGCCGTGTGATGAAAATCGGCGTATCGTCGAAGACGATGTCGCAGCGGGACATGAGCGTGCTCGCGCTTTGGACGATCCGCCCGAAGTTGATGTCGATCCCCGGCGTGGCCAACGTCGCGATCTGGGGCCAACGCGACAAGCAGTATCAAGTGCTCGTCGACCCCGACCGGTTGCGCGCCGCAGGTGTAACGCTCGATCAAGTGATGCGTGCCGCGGGAGATGCGACCGTTCTCGAATCGGGTGGCTTCGTAGATAAGCCGAATCAGCGTTTGGCCGTCCGCCATCGTGCAATGATCGTCGAACCTGACGACTTGGCCCGCACCATCGTGGCGTTCCAAGGAAACGCGCCGACGAGGCTCGGCGATGTCGCCACGGTGCAGATCGGCTCGCCCCCCGCCATCGGCGATGCGATTATCGACGATGCTCCCGGCTTGTTGCTGATCGTCGAAAAGCAACCCGAAGGCAACACGCTCGAAGTGACGAAAAAGATCGAAGCGGCGCTGCGCGACCTCGAACCTGGCCTCACGGGATTGAAGATTGACCCGACGATTTTCCGCCCCGCCACGTTCATCGAACGCGCGATCACGAATCTTAGCCACGCGCTGCTCATTGGCTGTGGCCTGGTCGCCGTCATCTTGATTTTGTTCCTGTTCGATTGGCGCACCGCACTCATCAGCTTGTTGGCCATCCCGATCTCGCTCGTCTCCGCCGTGGTCATACTCACCGCGTTCGGCGTCACGCTCAACACGATGGTGATCGCCGGTTTGGTCATCGCGCTCGGCGAAGTCGTCGATGACGCGATCATCGACGTCGAGAATATCCACCGCCGCTTGCGCAATTCGGAGTTCGGAGTTCGGAATTCGGAATTATCCGAAATCCGAACTCCGAATTGCGAATTTCTGACGAGTTCCGCATTCCGGATTGTGATTGATGCTTCGCTCGAAGTGCGGAGCGCGGTCGTGTATGCGACGATGATTGTCATTATTGTGTTCTTGCCAATCTTCTTCCTTGATGGCATCGCTGGCTCGTTCTTTCGGCCGTTGGCGATGTCGTACATCCTCGCGATTTTGGCATCGTTGTTCGTCGCGCTCACGGTCACACCGGCGCTGTCGTACATGCTTCTCACGGGCGGTCGCGGTCGTCGTACGGAGGCCCCGTTGGCACGCTGGTTACGCAAAGGGTATGCGGCGGTGCTGCCCTCGCTGATCGGTCGGCCGTATGCCGCGCTCGGTATCATTTTGGCCACATTCGTGCTGAGTAGTGCGGCCGCGTCGCGGTTCGGTTCGGAGTTTCTGCCCGAGTTTCAGGAAACCGATTTCCTGATGCACTTCATCGCAAAGCCCGGCGCTTCGGTCGAAGAAATGGACCGTATGACGATACTGGCGAGCCGCGAACTTCTGGCAATCCCTGGCGTGCGAAACTTCGGTTCGCACATCGGCCGCGCGGAAGTCGCCGACGAAGTGTACGGCCCGAACTTCACGGAACTGTGGATCAGCATCGACCCCGATGTCGACTACCAATCGACGCTGAAAAAAATCCAGACGGCAATGGAAGGCTACCCCGGGATGTTCTGCGACGTGCAAACCTTTCTGAAGGAACGCAGCAAGGAAGTGCTGTCCGGTTCGAGTTTCAGCATCGTCGTGCGATTGTTCGGCCCCGACCTCGATACGCTGCGTTCCAAGGCGAAAGATGCGGAAAAAGTAATGGGCAGCGTTGAAGGCGTGACGAATCTCAAAGTCGAATCGCAAGTGCTACTCCCGCAAATCGAGGTCCGCTTGCGACCCGAGGCCGCCGAGCAATATGGCCTCACGCCCGGCCACGTTCGCCGCGCGACAACGACGCTGTTACGCGGGTCGAAGGTCGGCGAAGTGTACGAGGGGCAGAAACGGTTCGATGTCGTGGTGTGGGGCGTGCCCGCTTGCCGCGAAGATTTGACGGCGTTGCAATTGCTGCCGATCGATACCCCTGCCGGCGTGCAGGTTCGGCTACGCGATGTTGCCGATGTCGTCGTCGTACCGATGCAAAACGAGATCAAACGCGAGTCCGCATCGCGGCGTCTGGACATCACGTGTAACGTGCAAGGCCGCGATCTCGGCGCGGTCGCTGCCGAGATCGAACAGAAAGTGCGCGCGTTAAAATACGAGCCGGGTTACTACCCGAAGTTCCTCGGCGAAGAGGCCGCCCGCAAGGAGTCGAGCAAGCGATTATACTTGCTCGGCGGACTCGCGATGTTGGGCGTGCTGCTGGTGATTTATTCCGATTTCGCATCGTGGCGACTCACGCTGATCGTGGCATTCACGTTGCCGTTCGCGCTCGTCGGCGGCGGTGTCGGCGTCTCGCTGACGGGCGGCGTACTCTCGCTCGGCTCGCTCGTTGGCTTCGTCACCGTCCTCGGCATCGCCGCACGCAACGGCATCATGCTCGTCAGCCATTATCGCCACCTTGAAGACCACGAAGGCGAAGCATTCGGCCCCGCCCTAGTCGCACGCGGTTCCGAAGAACGCCTCGCCCCGATCCTGATGACCGCACTCGCCACCGGCCTCGCGCTCTTGCCACTCGTCATCAGCGGCCAAAAACCCGGCCACGAAGTCGAGTATCCGCTCGCCGTCGTCATCATGGGCGGACTCATCACGTCGACGCTGTTAAACCTGTTCTTCCTGCCATCTCTGTACCTAAAGTTCGGCCTAAGGACGGCCCCAGAGTTGAACGAGGTTTAACGTCGTGCCCGCACCATCGTGCCAGCCCGAAGCGCAAGCAAGGGAAGGACGTTTGTAGTTGATAGAAGCCACTTGCTCACTCTTGCGCAGCGGACAGGCCTAAGTAATTTTTGAAAAGACTCAACAGGATAATCTATGTTCGGTTTGTTTCCTGCAAGTTGTCCACTCTCAACGAACGAAAAAGTTTGGGTCGAACGAACGATGCGCTGGTTCGCGGATCAATTCGGCATCGAGCGAATGCGGAATGCACGAGTGATCTTGCCGACGGATGAGTTCTTTCCGGATCCGTACGCAGCGGATTTCTTTAGTGCGAGGAAATGTCTCGATCGCATGTGCGCGTATATGGATATCGATCCCACCACCATCACGCTGGAGATACTGGAAGACGAACAGATGGTCGGTGCTGCGGGTGTTTACGAAATCGGCGAGCAGTCGAATATCTGCATCGCCATGAGGCAACTCGTACATCCGGATCATCTGCTAAAGACAATCACGCACGAACTGGCCCACGAATTGTTACTTAAAATCAAGCGTCTATCACCCGATACGAGCGATCACGAACAAATGACCGACTTGCTTCCCGTGTTTCTCGGTACGGGTATTTTCATTGCGAACGCAACCATCACCTCAACCTCCGGCAACGAAGGTTCGAACTACTATTGGACCGTTTCGAAGCAAGGTTATCTCTCGTCGATCACCTTGGGTTACGCCTTCGCACTGTTCGCGTATGTTCGTGGCGAACGACGGCCCGCGTGGGCAAAGTATCTCCGGACCGATGCGCTCGCGACATTCCGCCAGGGACTTCGTTACCTCAACAACACCGGCGATTCGTTGTTTCATCCGGATACCATCGACAAAAAAACGGAGACTCCGACGCCGAAAAGTGTGGCCATGTGCCTCTGTCATAATCGCGCGACGGTTCGGATGTCCGCGCTATGGGACATACTCGAATTCCGAATCGATGCGATCGAATTGCTGCCACTCGTCGAATACTGCTTTCAGGATCCGGACACGGATATTCAACGCATCGCCGTGATCGTACTGACAGTGTTCGGGGCGTCCGCCGAGCGAACGATACCTACGCTCATTCAGGCGGCGATGCAAGGAAACCCGTCAGTTCGTGCCGCCGCCGCAACGGCACTGGGGGACATCGGCACGTGCCCTTCCGAAGTCGTGTTTGCGTTGGGCGTTGTCCTCGGCGATCTGGATGGGAACGTCGTTGCGGCGGCCGCCATGGCGTTGGCCAAATACGGCGAAGCGGCTACACCTGCGTTACCTCGTCTGCTGGCCGCGATCGAACTCGCCGCCAGTGTGACCGACCAGCAAGTGCTAGTTTACCTCCTCGCCGCTCTGCAAATCCTCCGACCCAATCCCCGGCGAACGTTGCGCTTGCTTCTGCAAGATCGAGATCCAGAAGGACTGAAACTCACGCTCAGCCTCTTACGCGAACAACGCAGCGGAGTGTAAGGCGTGAGCAGGGTAACCGATCCGGACTTACGATGGTTTTGTCGACAACCGCTGTTCGCGACGGGTCGTAGTCATTTCGATACTCTTGGCAGTAGCAAAACTATGGGTTAAACGCATCGCACCTATTCGCTTTGCGTTTTGGCTCACTCAAAATTTAGGTGCTGAATGCGTGCGGTTGTTTTCGATCGGTGCGGCTTACCTGCTGATGTTCTGAATGTGCGCGATTTACCCGTGCCAACACCAGGGCGCGGCGAGGTGCTGGTGCGAATGCTCGCCAGCCCGATTAACCCGTCGGACCTGATGTACATTCAGGGCCAATACGGCATCGCGCCGCGATTGCCGGCGACACCGGGATTCGAAGGCGTTGGCATCGTCGAGAAAAGCGGCGGCGGTTTGCTCGGGTGGTTGCGCAAGGGCAAGCGTGTCGCCGTCATTAACGACCGCATCGGGAATTGGGCCGCGTACACCGTGACGGCGGCACGCAAAGTCATCCCCGTTCCCGACGCGATTTCCGACGAAGCCGCCGCTTCGTTCTTCGTGAACCCCGTGACCGCCGTCGTCCTGATCGACCACGTTTTGCAGGTGCCACGCGGCGAGTGGTTGCTTCAGTCTGCGGCAGGGAGTGCGCTCGGAATCATGATTGTTCGCCTCGCGAAACGTCGTGGCATTCGCTGCATTAATATCGTTCGCAGGCGCGAACAGGTTGCGGAACTGAGCGGGCACGGTGCCGAATTTACGCTCGTGGATTCCGAAGGTCCGATACCCGACCGCGTCAAGGAAATCACCGGCGGCAGCGGCGTGAAGTTCGCGATTGACCCCGTGGGCGGCCAAACGGGTAGCGACGTGATTGCGTCACTGTCGCACGGCGGGCGGGCGATTTCCTTTGGCACGCTTTCGGGGCAACCGTTGACTGTCGAGCCGCGTTTCCTGATCGCAGGTTCGCGAAGCGTCGAAGGATTCTGGCTCGGCGAGTGGGCGAAAAATCAATCGATCCCACGCATGTTGCGGACATTCCGCGAAGTCCGCGAACTCTATCGCGATGGCGTTGTGGCCACCGATGTCGCAGCCACCTACGCACTCGAAGACGTAACGAAGGCCGTTACACACGCGGCAAAACCGGCAAAAAACGGCAAGGTGATCCTTCGAATCGGCACTCGATAATCTGCCACGTTCGACGAAACCGCGCGGGTGACTGTCGCGTTCGCCGTCCGATCCTATAAAGCCTTTAACCACCTACCGCCACTCGCTGAGATCATACATGAGCGAAATCGAATTCCGTCCCGGCCTGGAAGACGTACCGGCCGCGAAGTCCGCGATCAGCTTCATCGACGGTAAGAAATCCCGGCTGGAGTATCGCGGGTTCCCCGTCGATGTTCTCGCGAAAGAAAGCCGTTTCGAAGAAACCGCGTGGCTGCTACTCAAAGGCGAACTGCCGACGCAGAAGCAACTCGCCGACTTCGACCACGACATGCGACAACGCCGCGCGATCCACTTCCGCCTGAAAGACCTGATTAAGTGTATGCCCGCAACGGGCCACCCGATGGATGCGTTGCAAGCCTCGGTGGCGGCGCTCGGCATGTTCCACCCGTGTCGCCACGTGAACGACCCCGCGAAGAACTGGGACGCCACCTGCCGGATTTTGGCGGCGATGCCGACCGTAGTGGCCGCATTTGCACGGGTGCGCCGCGGCGAAGAGATTCTCGAACCGCGTGCGGACCTCGATACTGCGGCGAACTTTTATTACATGCTGTTCGGCAAAGAGCCGACGCCCGCCACGCGGAAGGTATTCGATGCCTGTTTGATTTTGCACGCCGAACACGAGATGAACGCCAGCACGTTCACGGCCCGCGTGACCGCTTCGACGCTCGCTTCGCCTTACCAGGTGATCGCCGCCGCCGTCGGTTCGCTATCGGGTGCGCTCCATGGTGGGGCGAACGAGGAAGTCCTGTTAATGCTCGAAGAAATCGGCAGCCCGGCGAACGTGAAATCGTGGCTCGATGGCAAACTCGCGAAAGATCCAAAGTTCAAGGTGATGGGCCTCGGCCACCGCGTCTACAAGGTCAAAGACCCGCGTGCCACGGTGTTGCAAGAACTCGCTGAGAATATGTTTGTCGAAACGAGCCGCCCGAAAAACTACGAGACGGCACTCGAACTGGAACGCATCACCGCCGGAATTTACGGCGTCAAAGGCGTCTACCCAAACGTCGATTTCTACTCGGGTGTCGTTTACCAGTCGCTCGGGATTCCGACCGATGTGTTCACGCCGATCTTCGCGATTGGTCGCACCGCAGGCTGGCTGGCGCACTGGCTCGAACAACTTTCGGGCAACCGCATCTTCCGCCCTGGCCAGATCTTCGTAGGCAAAACCGATGCCGCGTACGTCCCACTCGAAAAACGACCGTAGGCTATCGCCCCGTCGTTGCGATCGTTGCGAGGTTTATTAGCGGATCCCACGCAATGCCCGCAACGACGGTCAGCACAGCCAACAAACCCACATACATTTTCGCCCCCGCCGATTCGCCGAGCGTGGTGACTTCACTCGGTTCGTCGAAACCGATGATCTTGAGCCACTTTAGGTAATAGCCCGCACTGAGAACCGCATTCAACACGCCGACGCCGAAGAGCACTGTGAACAGCGTGCCCAACCACGGGTGCCCAGCGGCGGTGTACTCGGCACCGGTTCGGTAGACGGCAGCGAACAGTGCGAATTTCCCCGCGAACCCGGCTAGCGGCGGCAACCCGAGCAAGCTGAGCAGGAAGATGGCCATACCGATGCCAAGGATCGGCGAACGTGCGATGAGGCCACGGAACGCGGTAATGTTCTCCGAACCGGTACGGTTCCGCACGATGGCCACGACCGCGAACGCGCCGAGTGTCATGAGCATGTAGCCGATTAGGTAGAAGAGTAGCGCAGCACCGGCGGCCGGTTTGCACGTGGCAAGGGCCATGAGCATGTAACCCGCATGGGCGATGGTCGAGTAGCCGAGCAGGCGTTTCGCGTTCGTTTGGGCGAGTGCGGCGAGGTTCCCCACCGTGGCTGTAATCGCGGCGAGGACGGCAATCGCAACGCCGATCGTCTCTGCGAAAGCGAACGGCGACACGAAGCCGTAAGCTGCGTAAAAGGCTTGTAACAAGCGGAATGTCAGCGCTACGGCGGCCGCCTTCGACGCTACCGCCAGCACCGCGCCGACTTCCGGTGCCGCCCCTTCAAAGACATCGGGTAGCCAGAAATGGAATGGCACCGCCGCGAGTTTGAAGCCCAATCCGCACATCAGAAACAGCGTGCCAATCGCGAGCGGAAGGTCGATGCCACCGGTTTTCAGCAGGTCCGCGTAGCCGGCCATAAGCGTGGGTAAGTGCCCGCTACCGAACCTCCCCGCCAGCAGGCTGATGCCGTAAAGCATCACGCCCGATGCCGCCGCACCGTACACCACGTACTTCAATGCCGATTCACTGCCTTTCGATTTGCCCTTCAAGAACCCCGCGAGAACATAGCTCGGCAAACTCGCCATCTCAATTGCTATGAACACGATGAGCAGGTGATTCGCACTCGACATCAGCATCATGCCGAGGATGCCACCGAGAAGTAGCACGGTGAAGTCGGCGGAATCGTCGGCATCGGGGATACCCGTGATGCGAGTGAGCACGAGAGCAAGCAGCAGGAACAACAGCAGGAAGCCGCGAAAGAAGCAAGCGAACGCATCGAACCGCAACAGACTGCCAAACGCTTCCGCACCGCCGA
>JAYSYI010000429.1:0-12329 GCA_043727665.1 Limnoglobus sp.
TGCCAGGCATCGGTGGCAATCAAAATACGCTGCTTCATGTTAAAGGTGTTTTATGCCCGTAGACCCCGACAAACGCAAGATTCGCGAGTTGAAACGCGCTGTGAAGAAGCGCGGCAACAAACATCGTCGCCAACAACTCAAGCGTAACTTGGCCGACAACCCCGAAGACGCAGCCAACGACGTCGAGCAACTCGGTCGCCACCGTTCGGAATCCTTGAATGGAATCGATCAGGACGGAACGCGGAAACCGGACAGCGAAACCAACGGCTGACCACTGCTCTTGTACCGACTCGACGATTTGCGATACCATTGGCACCATTATTGACCTGGTTGGGGTGCGGATGTCATGGATGGTTCACCTGCCGACGGATTTCGTGCGAAACCGGGCTGGTTACTCGCGGTACTGGTGCTGACCGTGGGCCAAGCCGGGCTGTCGCTGCCGGTGTTCGGCGGCTGGGCGGGTTTGCACGATTCACGGCCGATCGTTGCGGGCCGACACCCATTGCACCTTTATCACGGCAGTCTCGGTGCCGAGACGTTCCGCCAACGCTACGCCACGGCCTGTTTCGACCCGAACTTTCAGGCAGGCTACCCGAAGACGCCCGTGTTCGATGGCGGTTGCCGCCCCGCAGAACTGTTTCTGACCATCTCTGGCAAAGGCTACAACCCGGCGGCCTACAAAATCGGCTTGTTCGTCTGCTGTTTGCTCGTGCCGGGTGCATTCGTGCTCGCCGGTCGCGGCATTGGTTTATCCGCACCGGGAGCGTGTCTGGCCGGTGCATTCGGCTGTGGCGTCTGGTGGTCCGCGCCGGTTCGCGCGATGTTCGATGCCGGCGATAGCGATCTGCTACTGGCGGGAATGTCGGCAATCCTCTTCATTTCGTGGCTATCGCGTTACAACTGGGAACCCGGCATCACGGCGTGGCTGATTCTCTCCGGCACGGCGATCATCGGCTGGTACGCACACCCCGTCGTTTGGTTGGGCCTCGCACCAGTACTCGGCATTTACTACCTCGCGGTAGCACCACGGCACGGCCCTGGCTGGCACCTCGGCTTGTTCGGCATCTCCTCTGTTGGCATCGCGCTCAACATGTGGTGGATCTGGGATTGGGCAAAATTCTGGTGGCTGCGACAGCCATCCGTCGACGACGTGGCCCCACTGCCGACGTGGGGGGCGCTACTCGATTCGTGGGATGGCAATGGCCAACTCTTCGGCCCGGCCCCGCTCGGGTGGCCAATGGTTGTTGCGGGGCTGTTCGGTTGCGTCTGGTTCGCTCGTGCCAATCGCAAAACAGCACCCGCCCTGCTTGTAATAACGGGGCTATTAGCGTTCTGCATTGCACGGCTCGGGCAGACGTGGCCACCGCTCGCAAATGGCGGAGCCGAACGGGCTGCGCCGTTAGTTGCGGCTCTCGCGGTTTTGCCAGCCGCGTGGATGGCACAAACCATCGGCAAAACGCTTCCGTACCGTTCGCTGCTGCTGTTGATTATCATGTTGCTCCCCGCCATCGCGGGCTGGGGTGGATACGCCACGGGGCCGCTACGGTATTCGCTCGGGTTGCGAACCGAACCGATCGCGATGGGGCTGAACGTCGAGCAAGAAAAGCTCGTGAAGGAAATCACCACGCGCACCACGCGCGAGGGCCGTATTCTCATCGAAGATGGCCCGTCGATCGGCACGAGTTGGAACTGGACAGCCCTCTTACCGATGTACACTGAACGCGCGTTTCTCGGTGGATTAGACCCCGATGCCCGATTCGAACATGCCTACTGCGGGCTGCGTTCGGATCGTTTGAACGGCAAGTTACTCGCCGAGTGGACCGACGCCGAGATGCTCGAATGCTGTCGGCGTTACAACATCGGCTGGGTTGTTTGCCGCACCAACACGACGGCAGACCGTTGGCGGAAAGTGGCATCGGTACGCGAAATCAGCCATTTCGGCGACGGCATGATTCTGTTCCAAATCGAGCGAGACTGTTCGTTCGTGCTCGTCGGTTCGGCGAAATGGGAACAGGCGGACCGCAAGAAAGTCGTGCTGACGGACATCTTCCCTGCCGATTCACCCCACCCCGATGGCGGACCGGTGCCCGCAAAAGTAATCGTTCTCAGTTTGCACTATCAGGCGGGGTTGCGCGTGAGTCCGAACGTCGTGACGGTCGAACGCGACCCCGACCCGTTCGACCCGATCCCGATGATTCGGTTGCGAATGACCGGGCCGATGTCGCGTTTGGTTATCAGTTGGGAGAACCCATAACCGGCTTCTCGTAGACGTGGCCGATGTCGATCTGTTCGAAGCCGACGCTTTTACAAAGCCCTACGGCGGCCGGGTCATCGGCCCGCACTTGCAACTCCGCGATGCCAAAAAACTGATCCTGAAGGAAACGCAACACATGCGTCAGGAGCATCTTGGCGACGCCGAGTTTACGCAAGTCGGGGCGCACCTGAACGTCGATAATTCCGGCCGATGGCGCATTCCACTTCCAGTTGAAGCCTTCGAGTTCCCAGGCGATCGCACGGGCTGCCGGGAAGCCGGTCAGCTTGTCCATCACGCGGAACTCGGCCGGTTCGAGCGAACTCCAAACGCACTCTTGCCACCACGACGCCACCGCAGCGGACTTCAACAGGTTGATGTCGTACCGCTTGCGCAAAAGCGTGAAACGCGAGTCGGCGAGCGTTAGCGGGATATCGAGTTTGCGCTGGAACACGATCATCGACGAGGTTTGCACGTAGCCGTGTTTCTCGATGAACGGCTTGGCATCAGCATCGCTTTCAAGCACACCCGGCGAGTTACTGCCGCCGTACAAACCGAATAAATGCGGGTTCGTTGGCCATTGTGAACCGAACACCAGTATTTTCGCGCCGCGCTCGATGAGATACTGTTCGCCACGGCGTATGAGTTCACCACCGATGCCGAGATGGCGATGCGATGGCCGTACGAGTACGCAACAGACGAAGCCGCGATCTTGCGATGGCCCCGTGTGTTCGTCGTTTGGCCCGAAACCGGAGAGCGAAAATCCGACGATCCGTTTCGGGGTGCCTTCGATGACCTCCTCGGCGATAATCATCGCGTTCGGGTCGAAGTACGGTTTGCTGAATATCCAGCGTTCGAGTGGTGCAGGCGTTCGGATGGGGAACGCACCGCGACCGGTCGCGGCTTCGTTCCAGACTTCCATCAGGACAGGCGGGTCGTTGTTGCGATACGAGCGATAAACAATCACGGGCGGGCCTCGCGTTGCGAATATCTAGCATACTATAGCTTGAGAGAATCGCTTGCGACGGCACGCCCGAAATGTGCCGATCCGATTGGGGAAACGAATGAGACTTCAATACGTTCGGCTGGTCGCCGCGGCGGTGGCATTTGTAGCGGGTTTCGCACGCGCCGCCGACTGGCCGCAGATCCTCGGGCCGAAGCGCGATGGGCAATCCACGGAGACGAAACTCAACCTCGCGTGGGGCACAGAAACCCCGAAAATCGCCTGGTCTAAAGACATCGGCAGCGGCTGGGCCGGCGTGGTGACCTCTGCGGGGAAAGCCTATCTTTTCCACCGGATCGAAGGCAAGGAAACCCTCGTTGCGCTCGAGCCTGCAACCGGTCGCGAACTCTGGAAGTACGATTATCCAGCTAAGTATCGCGATAATTTCCAGTTCGACGATGGCCCACGCGCGACGCCGACCGTGGCCGATGGTCGCGTGTTTATTCTCGGTGCCAACGGCGATCTGCACGCGGTCGATGCGAAGTCTGGCGAAAAAATCTGGCACCGGAACACTCTCACCGATTACGGCATCGATAAAGGCTATTTCGGCGTCGCCAGTTCGCCACTCGTTGTCGGCGATAAGCTCATCGTCAACGTCGGCGCGAAAGGCGCGGGCGTTGTGGCTTTCGATGTCGCCACCGGCAAAGAAGCCTGGAAAGCCAGCGACGATGGCCCGAGTTATTCGTCGCCAACCGTCGCGGAAATCGACGGAAAGAAACTCGCGATCGTGTTCACGCGGCGCGGGTTAATCGGCGTGAATGTCGAAAACGGCACCGTGATGTTCGATCTCGCATGGCGTTCGCGGCTCGATGCCTCGGTCAACGCATCGACGCCACTCGTTCGCGGCTCGGAGATATTTTTGACGTCGTCGTACGCTACCGGCGCGATCTTGTTAAAGGCAAACGGGAAGATGCTCGAAGAAATCTGGTCGAACGATACTTCGCTTTCCTGCCAGTACAACACGCCGGTACTCATCGGCGACGAACTCTACGGCACCGATGGCCGCGCCGACTTCGGCACCGGACGGCTACGCTGCATCGATTGGAAAACCGGCACCGTAAAATGGTTCCGCGATCGCTTCGGTTGCGCCGGGCTGATCGCCGTCGATGGCAAAATCCTCGCCGTTACCGAATCAGGTGAACTCGTAAGCTTTGAGGTGAACTCTGCTAAGTACGTCGAACTCGCACGCGCCAAGATTCTCGACGGCAAAGTGCGATCGATACCGTCGTTTTCCGATGGTCGATTATTTGCTCGCGACGAAAAAAAACTCGTTGCGGTGATCCTCAAATAGCGCTCAGTCTCTCAATCCCAGGATTCCATCCTGGGCTGAAAGAGCAGTCCCTTCAGGACTGTGGATTCTCGCGGATTCCGACCCTGAAGGGGTCGCTCACTCAGCCCATGGTGTAACCATGGGCGTTTCGTCCTACTCGTTGAGTACCGTCCTGCGATGATGACTTCGACACTGCTTGCCCCGCATCCCGCGCCGCCACGGCGTTACCGCGAACCGCTGTTTATCGGCCGGGTGAAGTTGGCCTCGCGGTTCACGCTTGCGCCGCTCGCCGGTTACACGAACCTGCCGTTCCGGTTGTCGGTTCGCGAAATTGGCGGGATGGGCTTGGCCACGACCGACTTGATTAACGCGCGGGCGATCCTCGAAGGCTTACGCAAGACGATGGAATTGCTGGCGACCGATCCCGCCGATCGGCCGCTATCGGTGCAGATTTTTGGCGGCAAAGCCGAGGAGTTGGCCGGTGCCGCCCGCTGGCTGCAAGATCGCGGCCTCGCGGAAATCATCGACATTAACATGGGTTGCCCCGTGCGGAAAGTCGTCGCCGTCGGCGGCGGTTCGTCGCTGATGTGCGACACGGCGGGGGGTACGATCGAACTCGTGCGGAAAGTCGTCGATGCCGTGTCGCTACCCGTGACGGTCAAAATGCGATTGGGCTGGGACGATAGCCAACTGACCGCACCGTACTTCGCGCGCGAATTCGAAAAGATCGGCGTCGCAGCCGTAACGATCCATGGGCGAACCCGCGAACAGGGCTTCAGTGGTAGCGTCAATCGCGATGGAATTCGTCGCGTCGTCGAGGCCGTCGATCGCATGCCAGTCTTCGGCAATGGCGACATTATGAGCATCGCCGACGCCGAGACGATGATCCGCGAAACCGGTTGCCACGGCCTCGCCATCGGTCGCGGGGCGCTCGCCAACCCGTGGTTTTTCCGGCAACTCACGAACTGGGTTCACGATGGCCAACCCGGCCCGCGCGGCAGTTATCACGAACGCATCCAATTTATGCGGTTGCACCTGCAACGCCTCATCGACTGGCGTGGCGGTGAAAAGCACGGTTGCATCATGTTTCGCAAAATCGTGACGTGGTACACGAAGGCACTGCGATTCCCGAAAAAAGTGCAACAGAAACTGGTGATGCTCAACGACCTCACTGAGTTCGAGTCGATCCTCGCGCCATTCGTCGACAACGGCCCGCCCCCCGACTGGAGCGAGTGGGATGTCGAGCAATCGCAGGTTGCCGTCCCCGACGGCCCGATAGCACACTGGTGATATGGGAAAAATTCTACAGCGATTGCAGGAAGCGTAGGTCGGCGAGCGTGTCGATGTCGTACCATTGGGGCAGCACCGCGTAAGGCACGTTGGCGGTGATGAGGCGCTCGATGGTTGCGGGGAAGACGCGATCCGTGCTCCAAGCGATGCCTGCAAAGAGTGGCAACGGGCGACGGATACCGAGGAGGTAATAGCCGCCGTCGGTTGTGGGGCCGATGACGGCGTCGTTAGTGTCTAATAATCGAATCGCATCGCGTAAAATGTTAATGGGCAGGTTTGGGCTATCGCTGCCGATGAGTATCGAAGACTCGTAACCATCCGCGAAACGCCGTTGGCAGAAGGTTTCGAGCCGCGTGCCCAAGTCGCCTGCGGATTGTGCTTCGAGAAGTATCTGCGGTGTGCGCCCTTCAACGAGTTCTGCAAATTTCGGTTGGGAATCGTGCGGATCGTATGCCAGATATTGAACGCAGCCTGCGAGTTCGCGCAACCGTTCGAGCGTGTCGAGCAGGAACGTGCGGGCGGTCGCCGCAGCGAACTCGGGCGATGTCTCACGGGCAAGCCGCGTTTTCACGCAGCCCGGATCGGGCCATTTCGCGAATAACCCGAGCGCAACAGCATGAGACATCGAATCTTTCTCGCATCGGGACGAACAACCGGGTACCATCTTTCCAAAGACCCATGCAGTATTTGGATGATTCCCGCTCCGCTACTTATAATCGAATGACAGCAACCGAACGGGACTTTCTGAGGAACGTCGACCGATGCAATCCGCGATCTTCCGAGCGATGGCCAGCCGATTGGCGATGGCCGTTTTGATATTGTTCGCGGGGGCCGCCTCGGCGTTCGCGCAGAATGCCCTTTCGGATGAGGGGTTATTCGTCAGCGTGCCGAACCCGATTACGAGCGAAGCGGTCGCGCGCATCAAGAACCGCGTCGAAGCGGCACGCGCGAATGCCACGCGGCCGATCCGCAAAGCGGTGTTCGAGTTCAACCCGAACGGCAAAGACGCTTCCACGGTCGAGTTCGGCGTTTGCTACGAATTGGCGTCGTACATTTCCCGCCTGAACGATTTGACGACAATCGCGTTCGTGTCGGGGAATGTCTCCGGGCATACGGTGTTGCCCGTTGTCGCGTGCCGCGAACTCGTGATGTCGCGCACTTCAAGCATCGGCGACATCGTGAAGGCAGGTGATGCCCCGGCGGCGCAAAGCGTGCTGGCGTTTTACGATGAAGTCCTCGGCACTTCTCGCGAACCGCTGCGTGCGGTGGTCCGCAAGATGGCAGACAAAGCGGTGTCGCTCGGTAAAGGCCAGAAGAACGGCGCAGTGTACTACGTCGATCTCAACGACATCGAGAAGTACAAGAAAGCGGGCGTGACGATTCCCGATCTGACGCCACTCTCGTTTGCGGGTGCGAATACGCCGAGTGTGTTGCCGGCCGAACGTGCCAAGCAACTCGGGTTATCGACCGTCACCGCAGATTCGCGACGCGAAGTGGCCGAACTCTACCAACTCTCGGCGAACAGCCTAAAGGAAGAACCGCTCGGTGGCCGTCCGCCAGTGGCGTTCAAGTACACGCTTCGCGGCGTCATCGATGGCGGCGTTCGCGAGGCAATGATTCGCATCGTTGAAGATGTCATCCGCCAGAAGGGGAACGTGCTGTTCCTCGAGTTTCAGGATTGCTCCGGTGGGGACATTTCGGCGGCTCGCGATCTGGCAGATCGGCTGATTAAATTTCAGCAAGGCGAGAACCCGATTCTGATCGTCGCGTTCGTCCCGCAGGCCGCCCCCGATACGGCGGCCATCGTCGCGCTCGGTTGCAGCGAAATCGTCATGAGCCGACGCAAAGACGAGAAAGCCGCACCCGCAGTGGGCGACGAACGCGAGGCGATCTTCGGCGACTTTGAGGCGTTTCTCGGCAAAGGCAATGACCCGAACCGCCTCGAACTTCTCAAAAAGAACCTCAGCGATTTGGCGGGCACGCAAGGCTATCCGGTGATTTTGGTAAATGGGATGCTCGACCGCGACATCGCGATCATTCGCGTGCGGGCCGCCAACGAACGCGGGAAACGACGCCTGATGACCGAGGCCGAATTCGAGGGGCAGAAGGGCGAATGGGTTCACGATGGCACGATCAAAAACAAGGGGCAACTGCTGAAGCTGAACGCGACGCGCGCCGTCGAACTCGGCATCGCTCGCTTCGCCGTGGACAATACCGACCTGAGCGAAGTGTTCGCACTTTACGGCATCGATTCGAACAAAGTCCGCTCCGCGATGCCCTCGTGGCTCGACCGTTTCGCCGACTTCATCCGCAAGCCTCCCGTGACGGTGTTGCTCGTCGTCATCGGCTTCGTGGGCCTGATTCTGGAACTCAAACTCCCCGGCACGACGGTTCCCGGCATCATTGCCGCGTTGTCGTTCATTCTGGTGTTTTGGGCGCACTCGCAGTACAGCGGGCAGACCGCCATCCTCGGCGGTTTGATCTTTCTTCTCGGGCTGGTGCTCATCCTCATCGAGATGTTCGTGTTACCCGGTTTCGGTGTGTCCGGAATTCTCGGTATTCTGTTTATGGTGGGTGGCATCGGCCTGGCCACGTTCGATAAAATCCCCGAATCCAGCGAAGAGTGGACGATGTTCGGCGGGCGGATCGGCCAGTATTTCGGGGCACTTATGGCGGCGGTCGTCGTCGCGGTCATCTTCACGCGATATTTGCCGAATATCCCGTACATGAATCGGATGGTGTTGTTACCGCCAACGGAAACCGATGAAGCCGAAACGATCGCCGACCTTCCCGGTGCCGCCGTGGCCGCCGCGTTGCTCGGGGCGATCGGCACGTCGGCCACGCAACTGCGGCCATCGGGCATGGCGCAGTTCGGCGATCAATACGTCGATGTCGTCAGCGAAGGCGGGTACATTGCGAGCGGAATGCGCGTGCAAGTGATCGAAGTCGAAGGCACGCGAATCGTCGTCAAGGAAGTTTAAGCGTATACCAACTATCCATAAGGAGACGGGCTTGGATTACCTATCGTTCGCGATCGTACTTGCCGCAATCGGGGTGATTCTGTTCATCGGGGAGTATTTTCTGCCCACCGGCGGCATCCTGCTCGTCTGCTCGTTCCTGCTGATGTTCGGTGCCGTGGCAGTCATCGCGGTCAATACGGAAGACCAACGCGAAACGCTCGCCGCAATCGTCGCGATGTGCATCGGAGTCCCGATTGGTGGTACGCTCGGTATCTATGCGTGGGGCCGCCGTATGGCACTGAAAGTCCACGACGACGCGGAAATCGCGCAGACCGGCGAGCGAACGAATGTTAGTGAAGCCGAGGCATTACTCGGGCGAATCGGTAAGACCGTCACGCCGATGCGACCATCGGGTGCCGTCGACTTCGACGGGCGACGCTGGGACGCGATCTCCGAAGGGATGTTGATCGAAAACAATGTGACGGTGAAGTGCATCGAGGTGAAAGCGGGGAAACTCGTGGTACGCCAAATCGCGAAGCCCACCGAAATGAAAGACTTCAACATGGATGATTTGTAATACAAAGACTGTGCAACTAGTGATTTTGCGCAATCCAGGTAAAATACATCGCGAGTACCTCAAAACCATCCGGTGACCGAACACCGCGAAAGGACCAGACCCGTGAGCCTTCTGTCCACTGTTTTATTCGCTCAGGTGAAGCCCGAAATTAACATGCAGACGATCATGATCGTGGTGGGCGCGATTGCCATCCTGATCTTCATCGTCTTCGCGTTCATCTTCTTGAGCTTCGTTCGCCTCTGGATTCAGAGCTTGCTCACCGGGGCGAATATCGGCATCGGTAGCCTAATCGGGATGAAGTTGCGGAACGTCGATTATGGCCTGATTGTTCGCCAGAAAATCGCACTCGTACAGTCGGGTGTGAAGGTGACGACGCCGGACCTCGAATCGCACTTCCTGTCGCGTGGCAACGTGCCGAAGACCGCCGCCGCGGTTATCGCCGCACACAAAGCGGGCCTCGAACTCCCGTGGAAAACCGCCGCCGCCATCGACCTCGCAGGCCGCGATATCCTCGAAGCCGTCCGTACCAGCGTGAATCCGAAAGTCATCGACTGCCCCGACCCGACCAAGGGCAAGCAGTTCCTCGACGCCGTTTGCAAGAACGGCATTCAGCTGCTGGCCAAAGCCCGTGTGACGGTGCGAACGAAACTCGAACGCCTCGTCGGCGGTGCCACAGAAGAAACGATTATCGCCCGCGTCGGCGAAGGTATTGTGAAAGCCATCGGCTCGGCGGTCGATCACCGCGAAGTTCTTGCGAACCCCGGTATCATTTCGCAGACCGTGTTGCACGCCGGCCTCGATGCGCAAACCGCGTTCGAGATCGTATCGATCGACATTGCGAACCTAGAACCCGGCGAGAACATCGGTGCGAAACTCGCTGCGGAACAAGCCTCGGCCGACCTTCGCGTCGCGCAGGCCGAAGCCGAAAAGCGCCGCGCACTCGCCGTGGCCCGCGAACAGGAAATGAAAGCGCTCGTCGAAGAAAACCGCGCGAAAGTCGTCGAAGCCGAAGCACAAGTCCCGATGGCCATCGCCGCCGCATTCCGCGACGGCAAGATCAGCGTGATGGACTATTACAACATGCGGAACTTGCAATCGGACACGTCGATGCGGAACAGCATCTCGTCGGTCGCCGGTGGCGGCAGCGCCGATGGCGCGGGCCGTACGAACTAACTGTAGGGGCACCCCTTGTGGGTGCCGTTTCATGGCAGGGCATCCACAAGGGGTGCCCTTACATTTGCCTTGCGAGATTTTCACCATGGCCGACGACGATGACGGTTCGAGGAAGCCTGCGAAGAAAGCCAAACCGAGCATCAAGACCGGCTCGGGCGACATCGATCGCTTCTTGCAAGAGTTGGACAAGCTCCGCCGCAAAGCGAACGAGAGTGGCGGGGCGAATCCGCCCGTTGTGAAGCCGATTGCCTCGAAAATAAAGAAGTCGATACCCGTCGTCAGCCCCGTGCGAAAAGCGAAGCCGCTGGCACAAAAGCTCCCGTCGGTTGCGCAGAAAGTCGATCGTCTGCCGTCGGCGTTGATCCTGCCTACCGATGCACCGCAACCGAAACTCGCACAACAGCCGATGTTGCCGCCGATGCCGGGTAGCCTCGTCGGTTCGAATGCCATTTCGCGGAGTACCCAGCCGAAGGCGAAAGGCCCGTTCGGTGAGGCGCTTCTCGCGCTGCTCTCTACGCCCGGTTCGCTACCCGCCGCAGTCGTGTTGCAAGAGATTTTCGGCCCGCCGAAGTGCAAGCAAAATCGCCGTGGTTAGTTGATTGCGATCTTGTCACGCAAAATGCGTTTGATTTTCGCGATGAGTTTTTCCGGGTCGACTGGCTTAATCATGAAGTCGTGGGCACCGTGTTCGAGGGCTTCGTTCGCCTCGGCCTGATTGCCGTGCCCCGTTGTTACGATGATGGTGACGGGTATTTTGCGCTTTTCAATTTCCGTAATCAACTGCATCCCGTTGAGGTTCGGCATCCGCAAATCGGTGACGACGACACTGTAATTCGAATTGGTCAACATTCGCAGACCATCCGCCCCATCGACGGCGGTATCGACGGGCAGTTTCAGGCTGATGGCTAGCAGAAGCTGGAGCATCGTGCGCGCGTCTTCGAGATCTTCGACGACGAGGATGCGAGGTTTCCGACCAACTTCGGGTGCTGCCTTCACATCATCCATGAGTTGAATCATTGTATTTCTCGGCAAGGTTCCACGGGGCCATCCTGGGCCGTGGTAGGAGATTTTACTTCGCGTCGGCTTTGCCCGCTGCAACGATCAGCACAGCAGCTTCGCGGGGGCCATACAGTGGCTCCGCAGATTCGATCGCGGGGCCGCCTTCATCTTCGAAGCGACCGATGCTCTCTTTGTCTTCGACTTCGGCCATCGTCGGCAAGTTTCGGTAATCGCCGCGGAGTGTTCGCAATGCGAAGCGTTCTTCGTCGATCTGCATACCACTGCGATAGCCGAGTTTGCAATAGAGTTCGGTCAGGATTCCGCCGCGAAAAAAGAGGTATTGCAGCAGTAAACCACCGGCAATAGCGGGCAGAATCATCCAGTACGGATTATGAACCGTCGCCAAAACGAACCCGGTCACAATGAGGATGCCGAGAGTGGCCTTTACCATACGGCTGGCCGTCCATTCGCCATCGAGTTCGATGAGTCGATTCAGAATCGACTCATGTCCTTCAGTGGCACACGCCGCAACACGGTCCAGAAGTGTGGTCGTGGGCTTTGCGATCGGAATCATAGTGGCCTCTCCTAAGAGATCGACGAACATCCATTAAATCCGATGCACATACCGTGCCAAAAGTACGGAAAAAGCCACGAGAAATATGTTACTCGTGGCTTTCTACGCTGCCGATCGCAAAACTACGCTTTCAACTTCTCAATATGCTGATTCAGTACGGGCAAGTGCTTGTGGCATAACATGAGCAAGTCGCCGCGAATCATCGTCAGGCAATCGCTCGACAGATCCGCGT
>JAYSYI010000430.1:0-4094 GCA_043727665.1 Limnoglobus sp.
CCATCGGTAACCGATTCCGGTGCGCGGCTGCAATCGCCACGACTTGTGGAATCGCGGTCACTTCATCTAAAGACAGCAGGAATCGCTCTTCTTTCTCGCAAACGAGCGAGTCAATATCCTCAACGGCGATGCCGGTTTCCTCGGACAACAAGCGGATGATTTTCGACGTCGGCATCCCGCCGAGTTCGTAGAAACGCTTCTCCGTGAACGGGATGCCCTGCGTGCCGAGCATCGCCGACCATGCGCGATAGTGGATCGGCATCGTGTCCGCGAGCGTGCCATCGCAATCGAAAATCAGGCCGCACGTGCCGGGGGGCAAAGTCCAAAGCATCGACTGGTTCCGTGAGAAAGTTTACTTCGGCAAGTCGATCGCCAGCAATTCGGTTTCGTCGCGCAGAAACAGGCGGCCATCGACGAGTGCCGGGTGCGACCAAGTCGGGCCGCAGACTTTCGAACGGCACAGTTCCTTGTATTCCTTCTCGCTCGGCTCCAGCAAAATCAGGTGGCCGTTGTCGTCGAGCATGAGCAATTTGTCGTTCGCGGTGCGGAGGATCGCGGCATGGTAACGGCCGACTTTCGTCTTTTCCCACTGCACCTTGCCCGTCTCGATTTCGACGCAACGCAGTGTGATCGAGGCGTTCAACAGCGTCGCAGCCCCGTTCACCATGTAGGCGTATTTGCCGACGACGACCGGCGTCGAAAAGTAACACGTGAGTGCCTTCTTCTCCCAGACTTTCGTCGGGGAAACCGTACTACCGTCTGTAGTCAGGCGTACGGCAATGCTGCCAGCTGTGACCGAACTGCCGATGACGAGATCGTTGACGATGACGGGGCTGGTCGAACTTTCGTTGAGCTTATCCTTGAACGGCACCGACCATTGCTCCTTGCCCGCAAGCGAAATCCCGCGTAGATGCGAACCGGTGAGGAAGACGATTTCGCGGTGATCGCCTTTGCCGTGCGCCACCGGCGAAGCGTAACTTGCGGCATCGTCGGTGACTTTCCACGCGACGGTGCCCTTCTCGACATCGAACCCGACGAGGCCCGAACCTTTGCCACCGACCATCACGACGACGGTGTTTCCTTCAACGATCGGCGACATCGAGATACCGAAGAACAGATTGGTCGTGTCGAACACCTTGAGCGTATCGACCTTCCATTTCACGTCGCCAGTTTTAGCATCCCAACACGCAAGAATGCCGGTGCCGCCGAGCGTAAAGATGCGGCCATCGGCAACGACGGGCGTACTGCGTGGCCCCTTCCCGAACGGTGGCGCGAACGCCTCCCGCGTGTAGCTTTTGACCCATTTCTCGGTGCCGGTTTTTGCATCGTACGCCGCCAGCGCGTCGGCGTCTTGCCCCTTCGGCTGAAAGAAGGCATACACGACGCCGTTCGCAACCACCGGCGAACTGTGCGCAAATCCGAGCGCGTGTCGCCACGCCACTTTCGGTTCGCCCGTCCATGGCTCGACTTTTTCCGAAGAGACATTATCGCGGTTCGGCCCCAAGAACTGTGGCCAATCGGCCGCATGAACTGCGGATGCAAACAACGCGATAGCGAGAGTAAGCAGTGTGCGTGTCATCGGTCACCCGTACGTATCCGGAGTCTCCGTCGGAAGTCTCGCGACTTCCGCTACGGCGATTGTATTCGCAACTCGCCGCGACGCGCAGTAACGCCCGATCCGTGATGCATCACGCGGCATGGATAGATGATGAACGGGTGAAATCAACCACAGCCGCCGCAACCGCCGCCGCATCCGCCGCCTCCGCAACCGCCACCGCCGCCTCCGCAACCGCCGCTCCAGCCGGCTTCGCCCGATGTTCCTTTTGGATACCAGCGCTGCAACGCTTCGAGTTGCGAACCCGCCAGCGCAGCCGTGCCGAAGATCGCCACCGCCAGCGCAGCCTGTTCGAGATTCGTACCCTTGGGGGCTTTCTTGAACGACTGATGCTGTGATTGAATCGCCTTCAGAAGCTGTTGACCTTTGCGGGTCCGGAGTGGTCGCGATCCGGCAAGCACGATGGTCACAACCAAACTGAACACGAGAATACCGAGCAAGTAACCGACCGGTTTATCGTTTGCCAAACCGAATCCGAGTCGAGATACCCCGAAGAGAATCATGACACCAAAAAGCGGGATCGCCGAGATGCAACCGATCTGGTTCGCGTGGCCCGACGTGAAAGTGTAACCGCTTTCTTCGAGTTTCTTTGCGACCATGTTGTCTACATTCTTCACCAGCGTGGCCAGCTCATTGGTCTCGCTCTTTTTCAGTGGTAGCGTCTTGAGAATCTGCCGTTCGATCGGCGAAAGAATTCCGGGTACGATGCCCGTCGGCTCGATGATCGTTTCATCGGTGGAAACCTTTGCCATGCCGGTCTCGATAAGCCTCGCGATGGTCGCCGTCGTCAGGCGGCGCAACCCACCCGCAAGGTACGCGGTTTCCTGCCAGTTGAGTGCTGGCAATGGCTCGTCGGTGTTCAATCCCTGCCCCAAATTCGCACGGCGAACGATCAGGCCAACAACTAGCGCGGCGACGAGTAGCGGCACGAGGAAAACGAGGTATTCCACATCGACGAGGGTGAGCGGGTTCAGCCCATTTCCGCAGCCGATCGCAGCGAAGCCGAACGCAAACGCCGCCACAGTGGTTAGCGCTGCACGGCGAACCCACGCCTTTGGGATCACCCAGTTCTGTTTGACATTCACGACCGTGTGACGAAGATCGTCGCCGAACCGCACATCGACGGCCGGCCAGAGGTCTGCGGGTGGTTCTTCGCCGAATGCGCTGCGGTAACTAACGAGTGTGGCTTCGTAAAGGGCGTGGTGTTTCTCGTGTTCATCCGGCCCGCCCCGTGTCGGTTCATGATGCAACGGCCGACCGAGAACATCGCCGCAGAAGCGTTTCCAATACGACCGTGTATACGTCAAATGTTGGTGCCAGACGGCATCGACTTGTTCCGACGGGCACGCGATGTGATCAGCGGTCAGCGCGAGGTACACGAACCGCTTGTATTCGCGGATCGCACGCCAGGCCAACGCAACGGTCCAGCCCTGTTCGCGTGCCAAACGGGCCGCAAATGTCAGGTCGGGTGCTTCTAGTCCGTCGATTTCAAACGCTTCGATTTTGGCGAGAAGTTCCACTTGAGTAGCCATCGCAACTCCGGTTCCGTTCGTGCCTTTAAGACAAATTAATATTATATTCGGAACCGGAGCATATGGCTTTGCCAATTCGTCTTTTTTGTCGTGAGTCTTCACGATTCCTACCCACTTATCGAAAATGCTCTGCGAATCGTCTCACTCGCCGCCAACTAGTCCGCCACGATGGATATCGGCGCGTTTCGCTTCGTAGGTTTCTGCGAAATCTAATACTTTTGCGTCGGGCACTCGTTTTGCGGCAATACAGGCTTGCGTGTAGATTTTGGGCCACCAATTTTCGTGCGCCGTCAGGCCCTTTTCTTTAACCGTCGCCCAGTTGCTGAGAATGCGGCTCCAACATTCGTCGCCGTACTTCATCGCAGGTAACAACCCGCCGTATTCGGGTACCAGCCACTGACGCCCGATCTGGCTGTGCAGCACCTCGTCCGCCCAGTCGAAGTCTTGAATCGTACCCATAATCGGCACGCCGGATTCGTGTGCGACCTCGTATTCGTAGCGTTTTCCGCTCTTTGGCATCAGTCCTTGCTCGATGAAGAACAGCACCGCGTGGCGCTCTTGCGGCGTGCATTCGGTGTTCAGCCGGTACGACCAATTGTAGGTGATGCGGGCTTGCGTCCAGTCGACGCCGAGCGCCACGAAGCCGACTTCGCCCATCATCGCGTGGCGGGCTTCGTCCCAGAGTTGGCGCGACAGATCGCGGTAGTAATTCCACGGCTTGCCGGTGGTCTGTACGATGATGCTCGACATCATTTCCGGCACGTCAATTTCACGAATGCGCTTGTACATCATCATCAGCGCCTTGGCGTTCGGCGGGTATGCCTTCGAATACAGGAACGCCTCCGCATTCACGCCTTGGTTCCATAAATCCTGGAAACGCTCATCGCGTTTCGGTATCGGGTCGTACGTGTATGTACGATTCGAATAGATACGCGGCAGGTTCGGCT
>JAYSYI010000431.1:0-4093 GCA_043727665.1 Limnoglobus sp.
GAATTCGTAACGACCGCGCGACATCGGTTCGTCGCCGGGAAGTTCGAAAACTTCGAGGTGCGTATACGAAAACAGGCCGAACGGTGGGCATGATTGCAGCTCGCCGAGGACGATGTCCCAATGCTCGGGCGCGATCGATGCCACCGTGATGTGCGGTTCCCAACCGTCGCCGAGGAACGGGAAACCGACGGTGCGAACGTTGTGCGTTTGTTCTGCGCTCAGGCTGTCGGCGCGACCGGCGAACCGCGATTCGGTCGCCGCCAGATCGCGATGAGGTGCGAGCGCAGCGACCACGTGTTGTTGGCATTCTCGCAGCATCGGTTTGTCGTCCGGATGCAGCGAACAGACGAGTGTGTTCCGCCCGGTCAACGGGTCGCCGACCCAACTGTGCCAGCCATGCAACCGCACCGGCGACGGAGCCGGGATGACCGCAGCGCGAAGGCGTGCGATGGCATCGAAGCCGATGGGAAACGATGCGAGATAGACCGTCGTGTGCGGCGGATCGTCGAGGTACAGTTGCGGCCCGACAAGTTCGCGCGTGCGATCCTTAAAACGCTGAATCCTCGCCGACGTTCGTTCGTCGGGCATCAGTGCAGCGAAGAATGCGGCGGTCATCGTATTTCTCATAATTAGCCGCAACGCGAAGGCTTTGCGAAGCGGAGCGCGTGGACTGCACCCAGCACCGCTAACGGGTGAAGTCTCATTGTACAGAGGCGAGAAACTGCGGTCTTCGGTCCTGAAAGGACCGCTCACGTAGCCCATGGTGAAACCATGGGAGGGCGGCACGCATTGGCGGTGCATTTGGGACGTCGCGTCTCGAAGACTCGCCACGACTGGTTTTCAAGGGTATTTGCCCCCCGCGCCCCATGGTTCCACCATGGGCTGAGAGAGCGACACCTTCCGTGTCGGGGTTCTGAATGGGACGCAACCTTTAGTGGTGCATTCGGGAGATGCGATTCGTGAAACTGTCGTTGATCGTTCCGTGTTACAACGAAAAGCCGAACTTGCGGCTCCTCATCGCGCATTTCCGCAAGGCGATTGGGGCGCAACCCGATGTGGAATTGATCCTCGTCGATAACGGCTCGACTGATGGCTCGGCGGAGGTTTTCCAGGACGAACTCAGTCGTCCGGAGAATCAATTCGCGCGGGTGGTGACAGTGCCCGTTAACCGCGGGTATGGCTTCGGCATTATTTCGGGTTTGCGTGCGGCGCGTGGCGAGTTTCTCGGTTGGACTCACGCCGACCTACAAACCGATCCGAAAGATCTGATTATCGGCTTCGACAAACTGTTCGCCGAAGCGGAACCGGCACGCTGTTTCCTGCGCGGACGTCGGATCCGACGTGGGTTGTTCGACTCGGCGTTCACCGCAGGGATGTCCGTTGTGGCATCCGCGGCGCTCGGCACGTGGTTGCACGATATCAACGCGCAACCGAAGCTGATGCACCGCTCGTTTTTCGAAAGCCTCACCGCCGCGCCGGATGATTTCTCGCTCGATCTGTACGTGTTGTACGCGGCGAAAAAGGCGGGTTTGAAGGTGCTCGAACTGCCGGTGACCTTCGCCAAACGCAACGCGGGCGATGCCAAAGGTGGCGGGTCGCTGCGGGGCAAATTCAAGCTGATACGGCGGACGTTCCGGTATATTTTCTCGCTGCGGCGTGGTTTGTCTAAGGGGTAAATGATGGCACTCGAAAACGATCTGCGGGAACAAGCCTGCTTCTTGAATCGCGCGCTGCCGTTGGCGGGATTGGTGACGATGCACTCCGGGAATGCCTCGGTCTACGATCCCGATTCTGGCAGCGTGTACATCAAGCCGTCCGGCATGGACTACGAACGAATCACGCCGTCGGAGATCGTAAAAGTCGACCTGCACACGGGACGAATCTTCGGCTCGAACATGCCGAGCGTCGACTTGTCGCACCACCTGTATTTGTACAAACACATCCCCGAAACGCGGAGCATCATCCACACGCACAGCAACTACGCCACCGCGTTTGCGGCGTGCCTGCGGCCGATTCCACTCTGCCTCACGGCGATCGCGGATGAGTTCGGCGGGGAAGTTCCGTGTGCGCCGTACGTGGGTAACGAAGACGACGAAATTGGCCGCACGATCTTGCGCTACCGAACGAACGCACCTGCAATCCTCCTGGGAAATCATGGCGTATTCGCATGGGGCACGTCTGGGAAAGCCGCGCTGAAAGCCGCCGTAATGGTCGAAGATGTCGCGAAGACCGTATTCCTGGCGAACCAACTCGGGCAACCGCAAGCGATCCCCGAAGCCGAAGCCCGCAAGTGGTACGACCGCTACCAAAACCGCTACGGCCAACTGCCCACAACGATCCCGCTGAAGAAAGCCGGGTAATTTCTGCTTGTAGTAGGCACATTCCATGTGCCGTTGAGCACAGTTTGCGGGATGCGACAATTTGAGCAGGCTTGGCAGCATCCGAACGGCACACGGAGTGTGGGCGGTTTCTTAAAATTGCGTGGCTTTCTATATCGCACTTTGCCGCGCGAGTCGCCTCAAATGACGCGAAACGCATACGAGGGCCACTCCCCAGTTCGCCGCAAATACAAATGGCAAAACGAGTGGATAATCGACCAGTATCGCAGGCGACAAGAGAAAAGCCGCTCCGAATGCATAACACCAGCCCCAATAATTCGGCCCGAGCGCGACGAACGCGATGCCGGTTGCCAGACTGAAGTAGCGATAGATATTCGGTTCAAAAAAAGCGAGTTCTCGATGCTCGAGTACACCGCAAATTCCCATCATCATACAGGCAACGAGATGTCCGCCCCACAGCGATAACAAGAACCGCGAGTTCGGCGAACCATCGAACGTTTTCCGACGAGTATAGAGCCAAACGAACAACGGTACGAACACCATTCGTGCGATCGATGCCCCCGCACCGACGAAAGGGTGGACGATTCGATTCAGGAACAAACCCATCGTGACATCGGCGGCCACCATAATGATGGCTAGCCACAAGAACATCGTCGAATAGGCTGCAAATTCGCTCGAATATCGCCCGCGATCGAGCGTGGCCCACATGCCGCCGAACGCGGTGCGATTCGCGGCAAGTGGGGTCTGCCCTGCCAGGAATCGTTGCAGATCGCCGGCCAGTGCGGCCGCGTTCGGGTAGCGATCCTGCGGATGCTTTGATAGGCATTTCTGGACAATACTATTCATGTCTTTCGGGATGTTCGACGAAAACTCACGTACTGAAGGCGCGTCGGTTTCGCGAATCAGATTCAGCAGTGACATGATATTGTCACTCTTGAACGGCACGCGGCCTGTCAGGCACTCGAACAAGATCACACCGAGAGCGTAGACATCCACGCTTGGCCCGACGAACCGGGTTTGCCCGGCGGCCTGCTCGGGTGCCATATATGACGGGGTTCCCATCAGTGCCCCTGTTGCGGTGAGGTGCGATGATGCGCGCTTTGCGAGGCCGAAATCCGCGATCTTGGGCGTGTCACTCGCATCGAAAAGTACATTGTCCGGTTTAAGATCGCGATGCACGATTCCGAGTTCGTGCGCCGATTGTATCCCATCCGCAAGCCGGATGAGAAGTCGCGCCGCCGCTTCGGGGATCATCGGACCGTTCGTTTTCAGTCGACGCGCGAGCGTACCGCCCGTGAGGAGTTCCATCGCAAAGAACGGGCGATTCTCCGCTTCACCGAATTCATAAACGCGCACAACATTCGCGTGGCTGATCTCCGCAATCGCCTCGGCCTCCGACATGAATCGAAGAACATCCATCGCACTCGCATAACTACCGGACAGGACCATTTTCAACGCAACGGGTCGATTCAGAGGATCCTGAACCCCTTCATAAACGACACCCATTGCGCCGCGTCCCAACTCCTTGACGATTGTGTAGCCCGGCAGCGTGGGAAATCGCGTGTGGGTATCCGCAATCGCGCGTGGCGGGTGAACCTGAACGAGCGTTCGATCGATCTCGTTTGGCTCAGGAGCATTCAGACTCACGCGGTAGATCCTTAGACAAACGCACTTGCGTTAGAACAGCCAGGGTTCGCGGTATCTTGCTTTTATATGCCCTGCGTCTCTACGAGAGAGAATTTCGAGTGGGCAGA